>CAINDV010000982.1 GCA_903847485.1 uncultured Verrucomicrobiota bacterium | reverse complement strand
CACCCGGGGGTATGGCCCCGAGGCAGTTTCGTTCGGATACTGGCCTTACAGTGTCGGCCAGGTCAGGGACTTTCACCCTGCTGTCAATAAGCGCTCTCAGGCGCACTAGGCCGTGTGCCCTCACCCGGCGGGTTTTGACAGGGCCATAATGGGAATCGCTGGCTGCCAGCGGGAAGACGTTGACGGCATGGGGGCGCGTACTATATTCTTCCTCCCAGAAAGAACTATTACATGAAGACAACAGTTATTACATTCGCGGGTGCCGTTGCACTCGCTGCCACCGTTCAAGCTGTCGAGTTGCACGTTGCCACCAATGGCAACGACGCCAACCCCGGCACGCCGGCCAAGCCACTGCGCACCATCCAGCGCGGTGCGGAGCTTGCCCGCCCGGGCGATGTTATCACCGTGCATCCGGGCGTCTATCGCGAACGTATCAACCCGCCGCGCGGTGGCGAGTCCGACACGAGGCGCATCGTCTATCAAGCCGCTCCGGACGAGCAGGTCGAGATCAAAGGTTCAGAAGTCGTCACGAACTGGGTGAAGGTTCAGGACGATGTCTGGCAGGTGACTCTTCCCAATGCCTTCTTCGGCGGCTTCAATCCTTACACCAACCTGATTCATGGCGATTGGTTCAGTCCCAAGGGTCGCGAGCATCATACTGGGGCTGTCTATCTGAACGGCGACTGGCTGACCGAGGCGGTCAAGCTGGACGATGTACTGAAGCCAACGTCAACTGCGCCGCTCTGGTTCGGTAAGGTGGACAAGGATAACACCACCATCTGGGCGCAGTTCAAGGCGGTGAATCCCAATGAGCAACTGGTGGAGATCAATGTGCGTCAGACCGTGTTTTATCCGGACCAGCCCGGTAGGAACTATCTCACCGTGCGCGGCTTTACGATGCGCCACGCGGCCACTCCCTGGGCACCACCCACAGCCGAGCAGATCGGTTTGATTGGCACCCACTGGAGCAAGGGCTGGGTCATCGAGAGTAACGTCATTAGCCACTCGGTCTGTTCCGGTATCGCCCTTGGTAAACACGGCGACCAGTGGGATAACACGTCGGCCGACACTGCCGAAGGTTACGTCAAAACCATCGAGCGCGCCCATGCCCATCCTATCGCCTGGACCAAGGAGAACATCGGCCACCACCTTGTCCGCAATAACACCATCTCACACTGCGAGCAGACCGGCGTCGTTGGCAGCCTGGGCGCGGCGTTCAGCACCATCACCGGCAACACCATCCATGACATCCATGTCCGCCGTCTGTTCACTGGTGCCGAGATGGCCGGCATCAAGTTACACGCCGCCATTGACGCCACGATTCAAGGCAATCATATCTATCGCACCTGTCGGGGGCTCTGGCTGGACTGGATGGCGCAGGGCACGCGCGTCTCGCAAAACCTATTCCATGACAACGCCGCTGAAGACTTGTTCGTCGAGGTGAATCACGGTCCGTTCATGGTGGACAACAACCTGTTTCTGTCCGCGGTCAACCTGCTCGATGTGTCCGAGGGCGGAGCCTACCCGTACAATCTCTTCACGGGGAAAATCATTACCTGTCCAGAGCCAGGCCGCGAAACGCCCTATCACCCGGCGCATTCCACCACGGTCGCCGGCTTGGCCACCACCAAGGGTGGAGACGACCGATTCTATAACAACATCCTGGTTGGTCGAGGCGGGGCTGACGGTAGCTTAGGACGGCCGGCCGCCAAGAAGGATCCACAGTGGTCCGGCGGCTTCGGATTGTGGGTATATGACTACCGTGAGTTCCCGCTCCAGACCGGCGGCAACGTCTTCTACAACGGGGCGCAACCTTACGGCCAAGGGACCAACGATGTGGTGCGGTCGGCCAGTGATCCCAAGGTGAAGCTCGTGCAACAGGACGGCCAGTTCATTCTCCAACTCACTCTCGATTCGGAGCTGAGTCAAGCTGACACCGCGCCCGTCACGACTGCGCTGCTGGGCAAGGCCAAGATTCCGGGACTTGCTTACGAGAACGCCGATGGTTCACCGCTGAAGCTGGACACCGACTACTTCGGCAAGAAGCGAAGCCAGGCGAAGCCAACGCCCGGGCCATTCGAGAATCCTGGGAAAGGAGATCTCAGTCTGAAGTTGACGACGGGGGGCAACTAACACTGTTAGATGCCAAGCGCGCAATGAAGAGTTTTCGCATCCAAAAGACGAATTTCGGGTCGTGGAACCAGAGGCGACACTTGATGGTGCTGCTTGTTCTGGGTGGCTTGGCCATTTGGGGGGTAAATGCGTTTATGAAGCACAGTCACACAACCTTTGTCTTTCACCATGGGCCATTGCCAGCGGTGATGCGTGTTTGCTCGTTCTGGACTGAGCGCGGATCGTTTGATAATCTGACTGAGGACTCAACGACTTCCGCTCTCGAATTGCACCTCCAGTTATTCAAGCACTTTTACATCCTCGGCATAGGGACACGCTCGGAATGGTAGAGGTATATACCAGGATCGGTCCAGCGAACTGCCGCCCCGCTTCTCCGCTAAACTTCGGGCGGCAATTCGTGATCGCCTCGTGCGGCCCGCTGTCCCTGTCTGCGGTGGTCGTTCACCTCTGGCGTTTGATGGCTGAGAAGTGCGGGGTGCTACGCCCGATCCGGGTCATGGGCAGCCTGGACCAAGCTCCTGGGCGTGGTCGCGGAGTGGCGATGATAGCCTTTCAGAGCAGTCTTGTAACTAAGTGGATTTAGCCAGCAGGTGCCTGGCAATTGTATGCGGAAGAGACTTTTAGCCATTGCCATCGTGCTAAACGTGGCGCTCGCTCCTCTGGCCACGCCGGCTGTGGCCACCGCGCAGCCATCGCGTCCGAACATCCTTGTTATCCTTTCCGACGATCAGGGGCGCGGCGATTACAGCGCGTTCGGCACCAAGGACATTCGCACGCCAAACATGGACCGGATCTTCCGCGAGGGGATTACGTTCCACAACTTCTTCGCCAACAGTTGCGTCTGTTCGCCGACGCGGGCGGCGCTCTTGAGTGGCTGTTACCCGGATCGCGTGGGGGTGCCGGGAGTCATTCGCGAAGAGTTACCCGCGAACTCCTGGGGTTGGTTGTCTCCCGGCGTGAAGCTGCTGCCGCAGTTGCTTCAGCCCGCCGGCTATGACTGCGCATTGGTCGGTAAGTGGCACCTTGGCACCACCTCGCCAAACCTGCCGAATGAGCGCGGCTTCGATCACTTCCACGGTTTCCTCGGCGACATGATGGACGACTACTGGACCCATCGGCGGAACCAACTCAATTACATGCGACACAACCGCGAGGCCATTGACCCCAAGGGCCATGCCACGGACCTCTTTACCGAGTGGGCGTGTGGCTATCTCGAAGAACGCGCCCAAGGCAGCCAGCCCTTCTTCCTTTACCTCGCCTATAACGCGCCTCACGCCCCGATCCAACCGCCGCCTGAATGGCTGGCGAAGGTGAAACAACGCGAGCCGCAGATGAACGAGCAGCGCGTGAAACTCGTCGCGCTCATCGAACACCTCGACTCCGGCGTGGGCAAGGTTCTGGCGACCCTCGACCGCACCGGGCAGGCCACCAATACGCTGGTCGTCTTCTGTTCGGACAACGGCGGCGTTCTCGCCGACGGGGCGAACAATGGCCCGTGGCGCAGTGACAAGGGGCATGTCTATGAAGGCGGCCTGCGAGTGCCCGGCGCAGCCCGCTGGCCCGGCGTCATCGCGCCCGGCAGTCAGACCGAGCGCATGACTTTGACGATGGACATTTTCGCCACCGCTTGTGCAGTCGCCGGCGTGCCACCTCCGGCAGGCATTGACGGAGTTAGTTTCCTGCCCACGCTCCGCAGAGAGCAGGAACCGGCCGTGCCGCGCGACTTATATTTCATGCGACGCGAAGGCGGGGTTGCCTACGGCGGCAAGACCATCGAGGCTTTTCGCCGGGGTAATTGGAAGCTGCTGCAAGACAGTCCCTTTGCCCCGCTGGAGCTTTATCACGTCGGGACCGACCCCGGCGAAACCACCAATCTGGCGGCGCAACAGAAGCAGGTCTTTACCGAGTTGGCGGCCGCTTTGCGCCGGCAAATCCAACTTAGCGGCACCGTGCCCTGGCAGCCGCCGCCATGACATTCGTGGGGTGGAAACTTAGCCAGCTCATCAAGACTATTTCCCGCCAAAACCAATTCCGGGTGCAATGCTTGAAAGACGCCGATGACATAGATCAAACGCTGGGCCGACAACATCGGTTCGATGAACACCAAGGCGGCCTCCGCAGTTGCCCCTAATCCTCGCCTGAAGAACTTAAGCCAACTCTTTGCCTTGGGCGGGACGGTCCTTTCTTGATCGTGATGAATGGCAGAAATGAAACTTCGCGCGGCTTTCACACCGGCACCACCATGGGCGACGCGCCCCATCCGAAGTGCGTGAACAGTAACCCAGAGTCACTCCGCGTGCCACTGTCCGGTCGCTATGAGACTTGGACGCTCTACCCCGAATTCCGAAGCAAAAATGGCTCCGAGTAGTGGGACCGGCTTCCAGCCGGTCAGTTGCGGTTCGCTCTGCGGAAAAAATCTCTCCTGTGACTGACAGCGCAACTGGACAGGCAGGATGCCTGTCCCACTATTGTTCGCCGCCCGCCTATTTCGGAGTTCGGGTCTAAGTCACCGGTTCGCCTCAAACTGCCGACCCCGGGCCAAGTGCGGGATACGGTCACCGGGAACGCGCTGGCCATCCGGGACGGCTCCTTGGAACTTAGCCTCAGAACTCCTGAGCCGTGAGCACGAATCCGCAACTGGCAAGGAAACGAGCTGAGTCTAAGATCGCCGGGTCAGGGGACCCGGCCTACAGCAAAGACGCGGTTCTGTAGGCCCGGTGCCCTCACCGGGCGGCCCAGGCTATTTCCTCGGGTCAGGAGTTCTGAGCCTGCGGCCACTGTCGCTGCGTTCGCAGTGGTGTCAGTGAGAGTAGCCATGTACGCCGCACGGTTCGCCCAACTCGGTATGAGCGGCAGTTAGGCGCGTGCTCGGATGAACCCTCTTTACCTGCTTGAAGTAGCGGCCCGTCGCGGCCACCAACAATCGCGCCCAAGGCCAGTTCCTCGCGCTTAGGGTTGCGGGCAGTGACATTGACTTTGAACCGGCTCATGGAGGCAAAATTGCCAGCGCCAGTACGCGCCGGCCAGCAGGGAAGAACCGCACACCGGCTTGAGGGAGCGACGCGATAGCGACACTCAAGGGTACGGAATCCGGACAGCGGTGCAAACTCAGCGACCTATTACCTTCTCCGCGTCTTCGAGTTCTTCTTTGCGGCGCCAGTAGCCACAGCGCTCAATTAGTTGGCGGGCGACGACGAGGTCGGCCTGTGGGCTGATCCACGGATACGGATGCTCGGGGAAGAAGAGGCGGGCGCGGTGGAGGTGGATGTCGGCGAGGAAGAGCGGCATGGGGCCGCGCTCTGCGATTTCCCACGCTTCATTCAGGTCGCTCCGGGCGCTCTCGGAACCGGTGCGCGCGCCTTCGAGAGCACGCAGCAAGGCGCGGGCGAGGAGACTGCGGGGGAGGTGCGCAGAGTCGCCTGCGCGGCGGAGAACCTCTACTGCGTTTTGAAGAGACAAGCGGCACGGATCGAGTGTCCCGCTCCCCAGAACCACCTCGTAAAGTGAAGCGTTTCCCACGGTGAGGTTTGTGAGACCGATGGTGAGGAGCCACATACTGCAACCTCCCGCGATCAACCGATTAAGCTCCTGAGTTGCGCGGACGGCGACAGTCCGGCAGGCTTCGAGGGCTGTTGACGGATTCGGCTTCGAGGGGAACTGGAGAATATATCGCCACGCGGCACGTTCGGGGGCGGCAAGAAGGAAGTCGTAATACGGGTGGCGCCAAAGCGCGTAGAGCGGCGGGAAGTCGAGACCGCGCTCGTTTAGGAGGGCCTCCGCTTCGCTGAAACGCCTCGCCGCTTCGTGGCGATTTCCTTCTTGATGCAGGGCGTCGGCAAGCAGCGTGCGGCTGATAACCTTGCGACGGACGATACTGGTACGCTCGGCGTAGGTAACCGAACGTTGGGCTAGTTGCCTCGCGTCGGCTATCATGCCCGCGGTCAGCTTCAATTCGCTTAGGTTGCAAGCGCCCCAGGACGCGCCGCACCAGTTCTTAGTCATGACGTTTTCCTCGAGCCCAACCCGTGTGAGCTCGAGAGCGTCTATCCCCCGCCCCAACGCGCGAAGCGCAGTGCCGGCATCGAACATCAACTGTGAGCGTCGATCTCCTTTCATCAATGGCGAAACAAGACTCCATGGGGTCTCAAAAAAGCACGCCAGCGCACAAATATCCGAGCCGAACGCACCGAGTACCATCCAAGAGTAGTCGACTTCACCGTGGCGGATGCGGCGTCTGTAAACGCCGTCAAACACCTCCTGGTGCAAGCCCGCTTGGCAGCCGTGGGCCACGGCTTGGTAGAGCGGTTGGAGATCTTCGAGCTCGGGCTGGGGTTTGTCCGGCGTGGTCGAGCAGAGGTACTGGTAGAGCCGCTTGTGGGCAGCCCGCCATGCCCTGGGCTGGCGCCGGCGCACGCGCTGGGCGAAGTATTCCCGCAGCAGCGGATGCGCGTCGAGGGAGACGATCCGGTGGGCCGCATCCCGGTTCACGGTCAGAAGCTTGGCGTTTTCCAGCCGCGTGAGGGACCCATTGCGTTGAGCCTCGGTGAGGCCGAGGAGCGGCTCGGTCAGCCCGGCGATGGCATCCCCTTTCCATAAGGCATCCAGGCAGTCGGCAGTCGCGGGACGGTCGAAGAGGCCGAGCAAATCAAGCAGCGCGAGGGCGCGCCGGCCTTTGGCTTTGTCCTCCTCGGTCTTGCCGCCGTTTTCGAGCGCCTGCACGTAAGCATCCATGACGCGGAATGCGTGGCCGCCCAGTTCCTCGGCATTGGCTTCTTCCAGCTTCACCAGATCGCGCTGACGGATGTCCCCGGCGTGGCAGTCGCGCAAGTAGCTGCCCAGCAGGGTCAGGGTGAGGGCGTGGCCTTTGACGTCTTCGACCAGCGCCTCGAATTCCTTGGCCGGGCCGGTCACGAGGAGAGTTTTCAGCAGATCCACGCCGGCATCGCGGGACAGGCGCAGCAGCTTCACCTCCCGCGCGCTGGTTTGCCAGAACGCCTTCAGGTCCGGCAGCGAATAGCGGGTGGTGACGAGGCACAGCCCGTGGCTGTCGCCAGCCAGACCCTTGAGCAGTGCGGCGATGCCCTGGTCCTTGAGTTCGCCCGGCGTGGGCGAGGTGGGCGCGTATTGCAGCGGCTCCAGGCCATCGAGGATGAGCAACGCCTGCCGCCCGCCGACGAGTTGGGCCAGCCGCCGACCTTTTTCGCTGACGTGCTGAGGACTCGCTGCCGTCTCGGCGTCGCCGAAGAAGTTGAGGGCTGCCTTGAGAAACAAGTCGGACGAATCGGCGGGCTGCTCTTCTGCGCCTTGGTCGTAGAAGGACCACGCGAATGCGTGGGTGCATCCCGGCCAGCCTTTGTCGAGCATCTCTTTCACAACCCAATTCGTCACGAGCGAGGTCTTCCCCTCGCCGCCGAGGGCGACGAAGGTGAGGACGTGGGGGCGATTGGGTTCGAGGTTTCGGGCTTTCGCCCAGGCGTCGTTGAGCAGGGCGGTTTCGGTTTCGCGCCCGATGAGTTTGGCGGGCACGTACTTGATGATGCGGAAGATGTCGGTTGCGATTCCCGGTGGCGGTTCTTTCCCGGCTTGGTGCGTAAAGAATGAGGCATCCCTTGGGCCTTCAGCGTCGAATAGGCACTCATGCGCTTGAAACACCTCGTCGCGCTTGCCAGGCACAGGCTTCTTCGCGCCATACCGTTGTCTTTGGTCTGATGACAAGTTTTCGTAAGTCTTTTCATCCACCAGCAGGCTGCCGGGCTGGGCCTTGGCTTCCAATCGAACCGCCCGTACGATGGTTGTGCCGGCAATGTCGAAACCGCCGCCTGGCTTGGGCTGCATGACAATGTCGCCGGTCGCGGCACCACTGCGGAACACCCGCTTGGCCGAAGGCTGCGTGCGCGTTCGGTTGTGATCACGGGTCGTCGCGTGGACGGCTTCGGCAAACCGGTGCGCATCCTGCGCGGAGTCGAACACCAGAATCGCGCCGTCTCCAGTAGTCGCCATCACCGTCTGGTCCCGCGGCGCGTTGACTGCCTTCAGCCCCGCGTCAATGAAAGACTGAATCTGCTCGTTGAGTTGGGCCACGGAGCCCACGGCCAATCCCTGTTCATAGATGTCGCAAATGGTGCTGAAACCAACGAGGTCGAGTTCGACGATAGTTTTATGCATGGTCTTAGGCCTTGAGAGGCGCGGGAGGCTGGCACGGGCGGTGGGGTAGGGCAAGCCTGCGCTGGTGTCCCGTTTCCTTGCGACCAAAAGGTCTTGCCGGCGAGGCTTGTTGAACCGCCGGAAGGTCGATCCGGTCAAGCCCGGAAGAACTCGCACACGGCCTCAACCACGCGCACCTCGGTCAGTCCGGGAAAGAGCGGCAGGGCGAGGACTTCGCGGGCGGCGCGTTCAGCGAGGGGGAAATCGCCTTCGCGGTGGCCGAGTGAGGCGTAGTTGATCCAATGTTGGCGTAGCGTAATTCGGCCAAGGGAAGTCACGATGTCCCGGACATTGGTTGAATCACCCGCCTTTGCAGCAAACAGAGAGTGGTCCGAATCGGTCCAATGTTCAAGAAACGCGCGTGGCTAAAATCAAACGCCAGGAACTCAAAATTGGGCAGACTTGGGACGTAACGATGGCAAGATTATCCGAGCACGAATGAAACTAACAATGACGCACAGATTTGCGACCACCGGTTGGCTGGTTCTGTTGAACCTGCTTGTATCAACTCTGCTCGCCGTGGCCGCCGATACCCCGGGGCGCGCGTGGTCCTCTGCGCTACTGCGTGACGCCACCGCGTGGCCCCATTCGGAGCTGGATGCGCACATCGCCCCGACGCCGCAAGGCCTGCGTGTCGAGGTGGTCGGGGGCCGGAAACATGCCATGGTTGCCGCGTCGAGGCTTGTCCTGCCAGAGGACGTGGGCCGGATCCGCGTGCGTGTCGCAAACGTCGGCGGCGGCGCACGGTGGTTCATCCGCCTACACGGTGAGTTACGCCGTCCCGGTGAAAACCATACCCTGCACCTGTCACAGGCGGCGGCGGCAGCGGGCGAGCGGCTGTTTGACATTGACCCGCGCCTGCTCCAGTTGCGCGACCAACCGCTGCAACTTCAGCTCGGGGTAGAAGGTGCGCCCGGTGCGTTCGCGGTGTTCGAGGAGGTGGACTTTCTGCCCGCGCCCAAACGCTCCAACCGCCAGCCGCGGACCGTCTTTCAACCCGGCCAGAAAGACATTGCTGCCGTGGAACTAATGCCCAACTTACCGGAACCCTTTAAGTTGGTTGACTGGCGCGAGAAGGCGCGGGCTTACGACCAGTTTGTCTTCGACTTCAAGGCACAGGGCGAATTCCTGCCGCTGGTGTGGTTGGATGATTCGCATATCAACCTCGACCGCCCCACCTTTGGTCTGCCTAGTTACGTCGCCACTCCGAATCAGGCGCGCGGCCTAACCAACTCACAGGAAGGCGTCACCTGCATGGGCGCGGTGTTGGGGGCAACACTCGTGGGACTGGATAAGAGCCGACAGGAGCATGACTATGTGAACATGTGCGAAGCTTGGTTCAACACCCAGAACGGCCTAAACCTTGTGCTCAACAGCCAGTGGGGAGGGACGGGCGGCACGTTC
This sequence comes from uncultured Verrucomicrobiota bacterium, assembly GCA_903847485.1. Lineage (GTDB taxonomy): Bacteria > Verrucomicrobiota > Verrucomicrobiia > Limisphaerales > JAJXZI01 > CAINDV01. Next base: position 3,380 of record CAINDV010000982.1, on the reverse strand, counting down.
TGGTATGAGATGTTCACGCACATCGTCTTCTATGCGCTGGCCGACCGCTATCCCGAAAAGCCGCGCCTTACCGAAATCATGCGCATTACCGCCGACCGCTGGCGGCAGGTGTGTCTCGAACTGTCCGCTTCCAGCGGCCTACCGAACTTCAATCACACCTCGTTCAATTTCCGCACACGCCAGGCAGTGGACAATGGGAATTGGCGCGAGCCGGACGCCGCCGCGGGCATGGCTTGGATGCAATACGCCGCCTGGAGGAAGTTCCGCGACACGAATTACCTCGCGGCCGCCGAAAGCAGTCTGAACTATCTCCAAGGCCGGCAAGCCAATCCCTACTACGAGGTGCTGCTGCCGTATGGGACACTAACCGCTGCGCGCCTGAACGCGGAGTTAGGCCGAGACTACAAGGTGGATCGCCTGCTCGACTGGTGCTTCGGCATCAGTGACTGCCGGGGTGGTTGGGGGATATTGGTTGGTAACTGGGGCGGCTACGATTGCGACGGCTTGCAGGGTAGCATTGATAACCAGGGCGGCTACGCTTTTGCAATGAATACCTTCGCCCAAGCCGGTGCTCTGGTACCGCTGGCGCGTTATGATCCGCAATACGCCCGTGCCATTGGTAAGTGGATGCTCAACTTAGTCAACTCCGCGCGACTGTTCTATCCCGGTGCTATGCCGCCCGGCCATGAGTCGGGCGCGCCTTGGAAAGGCGATCCGCAACATCTCATAGCCTATGAAGGTTTGCGCTACGAGTGGGAGGGCAAGAGTCCTTGTGCGACCGGCGACCCGGTGGCGATGAAGTGGGGACCCAAGACCGACCTCGGCCTGTATGGCTCCAGTTACGCCGGAATTCTCGGCGCGATCGTGCGGCCCACCAGTGACGCGCGCATCCTGCAAATTGATTGTCTCGCCACCGACTTTTTCCGCGCCCCGGCTTATCCCACGTTTCTCTACTACAATCCGCATTCCCAAGCCCGCCGTGTCAGTCTCGCGCTCGGTGAACAAGCGGTCACGGTGTATGACCTCGTTGGCAAACAGATCCTCGCCCGCAAGGTGAAGGGTAAGACGAAAATCTTCGTGCCGGCAGACAGCGCGGTCATCGCAGTGGTGGTCCCGGCCGACGGCTTAGTCCGCCACGCAGGACGCACACTGCTGGTGAACGACATCGTGGTGGACTATTGGTGGGATGGAACAGGGAAGTAAACTTTTTCCCTCGCGCAATTATCCGGCGCGCAGAAAGAACAATTACAAAATTATGAATGAGACCTACAGTTTAGTGTTGTCGGCGGCGATACTGTTCAGCAGTTGTCCCGCACTTTTGGCCGGGGCGGCAAGCCAGAACTATCCCGCCAATCGCCCGCCCCTGGGACAGACCAAGTTGGTGGCGCTGCCTTTAGGGGCTGTGAAACCCACAGGTTGGTTGAAGGATCAATTGACCGTTCAAGCCAACGGCCTTACCGGACATCTCGACGAGTTCTGGCCCGACTTGCTTAACTCCCGCTGGAAAGGCAGCAATGGAGATAGGGGCGATGGTTGGGAACGGACGCCTTACTACCTTGATGGCTTAGTGCCGCTGGCTTATCTGCTGGACGACGCACGGCTCAAGGCCAAGGCGCAGACATATATTGAATGGATTCTTGCCAGTGGCAAGACCAACGGCTGGTTTGGCGCAAGCAATGACCGCTGGCCGCTGGCCGTCGCCATGAAAGTCCTGACGCAATATCAGGAGGCCACCGGCGATCCCCGCGTGATACCCTTGCTGAAGAACTACTTCAGGTTCCTCAAGAACACCCCGCCTGATTGGCCGTATAATGACTGGCGCGGCGTCCGGGCGATGGAGAATGTCACCACGGCCTATTGGCTTTACAATCGGACTGCCGATTTAGACCTCTTGAGCGTGGCTGAGTCCATTCACCGGAACAGCCCGGATTGGGCGGGCTACTTTCTGGATTTTCCCACCACAACGGAGACAGTTCAGAAACGCTATAAGACCGACCACATGGTCCATGTGGTAAATGTCGCCATGGCCATCAAGGGGCCGGGGCTGTGGTATCAGCAATCTCAAGACGAACGCGACCAACAGGCGGTCTATCAAGGCATTCGCAGTCTGGATGAACATCACGGCCAAGTAGGCGGGCGTTTCTCCGGAGACGAACACCTGTCCGGGCGACGGCCCACGCAAGGGACGGAACTGTGCGCCGTGGTCGAGTATATGTTCTCGCTGGAGAAGTTAGTTGAAGTGCTGGGTGATCCGGCCTTGGCGGATCGCTTGGAACTTCTGGCCTACAACGCGCAACCCGGGGCTTGGACGGCGGATGGTTGGGCGCATCAATATGACCAGCAGGCTAACCAAGTGCTCTGTTCCAAGGCCAAACGCGAATGGCGAAGTAATGACGACACTTCCAATCTCTATGGCTTGGAGCCTAACTACGGCTGCTGCACGGCCAACATGCACCAAGGCTGGCCCAAGTTTGTCTCGCATCTGTGGATGGGCACTCACGACCAAGGGTTGGCGGCCGTAGCGTTTGGCCCCAGCACTGTCAAAGCCAAAGTGGCCGCTGGCGTGGAGGTCGAAATCCGGGAGCAGACGGATTATCCGTTTGAGGGCCGGATTAAGTTTGTCGTCACAGTGCCGCGGGCCACGGCATTCCCGCTCCATCTTCGCATTCCTAACTGGGCGGATGGCACCACTATCAAGGTGCGGGATGAGCAGTTCTCCGCGTCGGCGGGAACCTTTGTCGTCGTGCAACGGACGTGGCGCTCCGGCGATGTGGTTGAATTGAGTTTGCCCATGAAGCTGCGGACGGAAACCCGATATAACAATGCGGTGTCACTCTTGCGCGGGCCATTGGTCTTCTCTCTAAAAATCGGCGAGCGGTATCGGCAACTAAGGTCGCATCATGCGACCCTGCCCACTGCGGATTGGGAGATTTCACCCACCACGCCTTGGAACTACGGCTTGTTGATTGACCGCGAGGCGCCGCAAGAATCAATCACCGTGACGACTAAGAAGCCGGGTAAAGTTCCCTTCGCGCAGGAGAGCGCACCCGTGGTGCTGAAGGTTAGTGGTCGCGCCATTCCCGGCTGGTGCTTGGTGAAGAATTCTGCCGGGCAAACGCCGCTTAGTCCGGTGGCGTCTGATCAGCCGGACACAGTGTTGGAACTCATTCCCTATGGCAGCACGCGCTTGCGCATCACTGAGTTCCCGGTAATCCCAAGGTGACTTACCAAAGGAATCAGGGGGTAATCCCAAGACGCCGCCAGCAATTCTGCCCATGAACCTGCCAGGGCTGATCTCGGTTCCAGCGCTCGGGGCAGCTCTTGCGTCGGGCAATTTTTCAGGTTGGCGGGACATGCGTTGGGGCGACTAGACCGATGGT
>CAINDV010000981.1 GCA_903847485.1 uncultured Verrucomicrobiota bacterium | reverse complement strand
TGAATTAGAACAGGTGTCCGCTTTCATCGGAATCCGCAGTTGGGGGTGATGGGGCGCGCCGTGGTGCTCAAACTGTCGGCGGCGTGGGGCGGTTTGGGCAAGCATAAGCCATTGGTGGACGCGGCCTTGGACTGGCTGAAATACCCTTCGCCCCTTCGCCGAAGTTGGTGCCGCCGGCGGACCGGCTGGTCCTGGGGGGCGGTCACATCTGAAACCTGGGGCTGCCGGCACCCCAAAAACGCCGGTCTACTTCGGAATTCGGGGTTGAGCAACAAGCGGTGAGGACCAGCCGGGACTTGATTCACCAACCTGCGGTCAACCATCGCCATTGGAGAGTTTGACCTCGAGGCGGAAGACATGCGGATGGGGGCTGGTAGGGTGTTGATAGATAAGGAACTATGATGAAAGCAAGACAATCCAGCCATCTGTCCGTGAATAGAACCAGAGTTATAGGGCTTGCGAGGTTGCTAGCGGCGCTGACCATTCCCGGGCTCTCCCTCCCGGCGGCTACTCCTATCCCTCTCACCCTTCCCCGTCCCGACGGCAAATCGGGCGACGCCACCAAGCCGGTCAAGGTGTATATCCTTGCCGGGCAGTCCAACATGGTGGGTATGGGGGATATCAGTGGCGCGCGTCCGCTTTATCCGAGCGTCTTTCTCTCGGCCGATCCGCGTCTCATCCCCGGCAGCATGCCGATCGGTGGGGCCGGGCTCGCTGCGCACGGGGTCTTTCAGTCTGCCGAGGCCAACGCGGCCAAGGGTGCGACGGTCTCTCTCTACAAGGGGTCCTACGATCCCAAGGTTGACTACGCCAGACTGACGCCGACTAAGACCGCCACGGTGGCTTTGGGAACATTATCCCAGAAACTGCCCACCATTGATGGCCCGCATACGGTGGTGGTCAGTGCCGCCATTGACGTGCCGGTCACCGGGACCTACACCGTTCACGCAGGTTTTGAAGACAGCACGCACAGTGTCGTGACCCTCGACGGCAAGGAGGTTTACCGCAAAGAGGCCGGCGGCAAGCCCGTGATTGAAAAGATTACGCTGGAGCAAGGCAAACGCTATCCGGTGCGGGTCACCTACTTCAAGGGCGGTTTGGCCGCGTTCTGGCTGGAGCAAGTTGAGATCGAGGGCAAGGGCGATCTCGTGACGTTGACGCAGAAGGACAAGAAGTTTCTTTACCTGCTTGACGACGCCGGCAAGTGGACCGTGCGCAACGATGTGTTCTACAAGGAAGCCCGCCTTCATCCGGAAAGTGCCGGTTCCGCCCTATCCGCGACATCCAACAATGGCAACAGCATCGGGCCTGAAGTCGGTTTTGGTTATGTCATGGGCACCTTCCATGACGAACAGGTATTGTTGATCAAGACGGCCCAGGGCAATCGCTCATTGGGTTTTGACTTCCGTCCGCCGTCGAGCGGCCGCACGGATGCCACCAATGATTACGAAGGGCTGGAGTACCGCCTGATGATCCAAGGAGTCCATAAGACGCTCGATCAGCTTGACAAGGTCGTGCCGGGCTACAAAGGCCGGGGCTACGAGATCGCCGGCTTTGGCTGGTTCCAGGGCCACAAGGACAGTGGCGCAACCAAGGAGGAATACGAAAAGCACCTCGGCAACCTGATCAACGATCTGCGCAAGGAGTTCAAGGCACCGAAGATGCCGGTCGTCGTGGCCACGGTTGGGTTCAACGGCTACAGGTTGGGCGAGGGACCATGGAACGGGGTCTGGGCGGCCCAGATGGCCGTCGGCGATCCCAAGCAACACCCGGAGTTTGCCGGCACAGTGGCCTCGGTGGACACCCGCGATTTTTGGCGGGAGGTGGAAGAGTCGCCCAGATCGCAGGACTATCACTACAACCGCAATCCTGAGACCTACCTGCTGGTGGGCGAGGCCATGGGGCGGGCGATGGTGCGTATGCTGGGGGGCGAGGCCGAGGCGATTCCGAAGTCGGACCGTGAAGCACTGACGGCCGCCCGCGTGGCGGCCGAGGCCGCGAAACCGGTGCCAACGGCAGAGCAGAAAGCCGCCTCGCTGGCGGCGCTCAATCCGATAATCCTCGACGGCGCGCTGGCGGCATTCGTGAGCAATCCCCGGAATCAACCGCTGCTGCAGGCGGCGCTCAAGGGGGAGAAGCCGGCGCGTGTGTCGCCCCTCTTGGGGGACACCTTGGATGAAGCAGCCGACTACTACCGCGCAGCCGGTATCGCGCAATACAATTGGAAAACCTTCGGTGGAGACATCAATGTCGCCACTTGGGATTACTTCTGCTTTGACTTGCCGCCAACCCAGGACAAGACGAAAGGGATCAGCGACCTCAAGACGACCTGTCCTGCCGGGATGGAGAACTGGTTCGCACCGGACTTCGATGCGAAGAAGGCGGGCTGGAAGAGCGGCGCGGCGCCGTTCGGGGTGGAAAAAGACCCGATCAAGTATCCCGAATTGTATGGACCCAGCAAACGCACTCCGCCCAAAACGGTGTGCGAGAAGGACGTGTTGCTGCTGCGCCAGAGCTTCGATCTGCCGCCGTTGAAGGAGGGCCACCGCTACCGCATCTTGGTCGGCGGCAGCGCGCACGCCAATTCAGGCGAGGGATACGCGATCTATGTCAACGGCAAGCTGCTGGCCGAGTCGAGAGCCGGCGTGGTCGCCTGGCGGAGAGAGGGCGGCAAGCCCCGCGGAGGCCATGTCTGGGCGGATTTCCGCGACGAATTCAAGGGCGGCAAGGTGAAAGGGTTGCTTCATCTGAGAGCGTGTGGAGATCGCGGGCAGGGGCACGATGAGATTTGACTGGACTTTTTCCAGGCGCAGCCAGACCTTGCCTCCATGCTTTTGGCCTTGCCCCCAGCCGAATCGGAAGTTCTGGAGCGCGTCACCGTGCGCCAGCTCGCCGCACACGAGCGCCCCGCGTT
>CAINDV010000980.1 GCA_903847485.1 uncultured Verrucomicrobiota bacterium | reverse complement strand
GGCGTGGATGTGGGCGAGCAGCGGCCCGGCGCGGCGGATGGCGTCGGCCTGGCACTTCTCCTCGATGTTCATGTGGAAGGTGTCGAGGTGAAGCTTGAGCGCCGGGCTGCCGACATCGTGGACCATCTTGAGCGCCTGGTCGCAAGTGTTGATGAAGTCCGTCTCGAAACGGTTGAGCGGCTCCATGGCCAGCACCTTGCCGCGTTTCTCAGCGTAGCGAGAGAGTGTCTTGAGGTTCTTCACCACCGTCTTCCACTGCTGCTGGTATTCCGCCGGCGGCACGGCGTCGGCGCGACCCACGGCCGAATACACCGGGCCGATGAGCACCGGTGAGTCCAGCACCACCATGTAGTCTAGGAGGCTGCGGACGTAATCCATCGCGGCGCGCTGGGCTTCCGGCGTGCCGCGCAGGTCACGGTCGGGGCCATAGCAGCCGCAGACCGAGCCGGCCACCAGGCCGTTTTTGTCCAACTCCGACTTCAGGAAGGCGGGGTCAACGTGCGACGCATCCTCAATGGCGATCTCGACGGAGTCGAAGCCCCATTGCTTGAAGGTCTTGAAAAGTCCGGTGCTCTCGTTAGTGAAGGGTGAGGCGAACAGCAGGGTGTTTATTCCGAAACGCATAAGTGAGTATTTAGGGTAAGGGGTTGAATTGTGGGAACGGTGGGGGAAATAACGGCTGAGCGTCTAAGTCAGGAACGTCAAGCCGGGACTGCGGCGGCGTGCGCCCGGCGCTTCCGCGTCACGGGAGACAATGACGCCGCGCTGGTTGTTGCCGGCGCTTGGTTCGGGCTGGTTGGCAGCCAGTGCTTGGCCTTTCGCTCGGCGGCCGTGTGCGTCTTCACCCAGGCAAAGAACTTGTGAAGATCGAAATCAAAATCCGCTGCGACAGCAGCTCTGGCATCACGGACTTCTTGGACAATGCGGTCTTTCATATCTGCGGCTCGTAAACGCCCAATTTGCGAGAAACTTTGGTGTGCCTGTTGGCTGAACGTCAGACTGAGACCGCGGCGGGATGCACCCGGCGCTTCCGAGTCACGGGAGACAATGACGCCGCGCTGGTTGGCTCCAGCGTTTTGCTCGGCCTTGGCTGGCTGATGGCTTCTTTCCGCAGTCTGGTTTGTTCGCGTATCCAGACGAGATACTTGGAAAGGTCATAGCCAAAATCGGCGGCAATGGCCGCCCGCGCGGCTCTCACTTCTTGGACGATGGAGTCAGTCATCATGGTGCGGAGAGTAGTAGTTCAGGTGTGCAAATAACAGGGACGTGAAGTTGGTGGTATTGGCAATACTCGATCATCTCCTTTTGCAGAACCGGATTGGCGAGATGCGTGCAGTTCCAGGTGAGCAGGTAAGTGATGCGGTGAAGTATCGTCAGCGCCAGATGAGTTGCATCAGCCTCCGTCTGCCGGGGGATTTTCAGCAGCTTGATGAGGTCTTTGGAAAGGGCGTCCGTCGCCAATGGGACATCCAAATCTGGGAGGTTCTCGAGGTAGGGCAGCCGGCGGGCGGCAGCTTCCGGATCGCCCCTGGCTGCCTCGGCCCGCACCAGAAACGAGGTGAACAGCCGGTAGCGTGAGCGATCGGATTCCCACCAGGCGTGTGTGAACTTCTGATGCTGGGCCATGACGGGCTGCCGGCTTGGGTGTGCGGCCAAGTAGCTCGGAATCGTCGTTTCAATGTAAACGGTTTCCATCGGATTGGATCATACCTGCTCAGCACGGCTCGTAAAGCGCCCAATTTGCGAGGAACCCTTGCGCTTTGGTATGCCTGTTGGCTGAACGCCAGAACTGAGCGACGCGGGCGGCCCGGCGCGTCTGCATTGGCAACCGACGTCGCCCGGCGGCGTTCGCTCCAGTGATTTTGTTAGGCGACATTTTGGAGTCATTCAGGTAGGCGGTCACTCTCATCGGGTTCCCGGTGCGGCACCGCTGCCAGGAACCGCTCAAAATCCTCATGTTTTCCCTGAGCGGCTTCGCGCCGCAGGTAATCTAGCGTCATCAGTGCTGCCATTTTCTCGGCGGCCGCGGTCGCGAGAAACTGGTCAAGGGAATAGCCCTCCTGCTCGGCGAGAGCCTTGATGCTGCGATGCAATGATTCAGGGAATTGGACGGTGAGTGCGTTCATGGCGTGGAAGTCTTGGTTACGATGGCTAGGCCAGAAGGGCGTCAATGCCGTCCCCGTGCGCAAACATCCCAACGATTTGGTGAAGTGGCCCGCCCGCGTACGCTCTAGTGTTTTTGTCAGGCATCCTGCTTCTCGCTTATTGGTGTCAATCTGTGGCGCCTGACGATGCGACCGACAACAACCTCGTTTCTGCGCTCCATTTGCAACTTGCAGACTCGGCCAACCACAGGGGCCGATTTCCCGTCCGAAACCTGCACAAATCCGTGCTTTGTCATGACGCGAAGCCCGTCCTTTGTAAGCGGCCGTGCATAGACGGCCACCGCGCCTCGAACCGCAGGCAAAACCGCCGCGTTGAGCTGCGCCATCACGACTCCTCTCGCGAATCTCGTCGTCGCAACGACATCACCGACGTAGCACCCAGCCGGGCTGGACCGTCCGCCAGAAATATGCTCGGGTCTGAAATTCGACCCAGTTGCTTGGCCCATCTCGATTGCGCGGACTCCTTGGGCCGTAAGGGGCAACAGTTTGAACGAGCCCACCAATTCTTGCCGCGTTGGCAAGCCAGAATCTTCGATCACTCTTTGCACAATCGTGAAAGCTGAGCTGCACTTTACGATCCATTTTCCCATCAACTGGATATCTGGCACGTCGGCACCAAAATATCGCGTGTACAGGGTGTGTAAACCAGCAAGGTCGCTCGATCTGGCATGGGTGCAGAGATACTTGGAATCTAGATCGCCGTAGATGACTTGCGACACTGCTAGCTCAATTCGGTCGATCAGAAATGACATCATGAACGCAATCGCACCGACCGTTGCAAAGAGTCCGCCAAGCACCATCAAGATGCCGAACGCTGCGTCAGGCAGGACGACAACCTTGGAAACCGGATCCTTCGCAGCGCCAACGGCGAACACGGCACCACCCACCGTACACAGACCGAGGGCGGCGTCCAGTAGCGTCTTTCTTTTCATGCCCTAAGTATTGCCTATCGGCCGAACTGAGCGACGCGGGTGAGCCAGCGCGTCCGTATTGACCACTGGCGTGGCACACCCGCGCTCGCTCCAGTGATTCTGTTAGGCCATTCACATCGTGCGCAGACGCTCAGACAGTCTTGCTTTGAAGTCGGCAACAAGCTTGTCGGCCGCTTCTTGTCCACCAGTTCCAAAATTGCCCGACACATAAACTGCAATCTCAAGTTTCTTCCCACTGTCTGCAATTGTGACGGTTAGGCTTGATTGCTGCGCCTTTCCAATCAACATCGTCGTGCCCGTAGAGGTTCCGGTACTGAGCGATATCCGCCCGGCATTCTTGTCGAGCGCTGAAACGTCAAACTTCATTGACTTACCGACATCGGCAATCACGTCGAGAATGTCCGCTCTCGGTTGATCAAGAATCATGGAATCTTTGCCGCTGAATGACTGGATCTTGCTACCGTAGTAGCCGATCTCAGCACATCCGGCCAGCATAAAGGAGGCGGCAAGAATGCCGATTGCCTGAAGTGCTATTTTGGTTTTCATTTTGCTTTTTTGTGATGATGTGGATTTGCCGAACGCAGAGGTGAACGGCAGACGCCTATCAGTTTATTCCGCCGCAATGCCCAGCTTCTTCATCTGCGCCAGGGCGGCGTCGAGGACCGACTTGGCCTTGGCCGACTTGAGCACCTGCTGAAGCACCGGCGTAATTGCGGCCTTGGCACCAGTGCCGAGCCTGTCGCTGACCTTCACCGCCGCAGCGCCCGCTTCGTCAACCAGTTCCGCATCGGCCAGGTAGGCGGCCACCAACCGCAACGAATCCAAGCTGGAGATTTCCCCCAGCGCCGAGAGCACGAGTCTGCGTTCCTGGGTATCCGCCGCGAGCCCGACCGCCTGCTCCAGCAACTTCAATTTCTCGGCGGCGGGCGCTTCAGACTCACTGGCCAGCCGCACGTAACCGCCAAACGCGACGGCCCGCAGCGCCTTGTCCGAGGTCGCCTTGACGATCTTCGCCAGTTCCGGCGCGGCAGTCGCGTCCGGCCAGTCCGCCAGTGCCCGGATCGCGTTGTCACGCACCGCAGTGTCCGAACTCTCCTGCGCGGCGGCGCAGACGGCCTGCAAGGATGCGGCTCCGCCGATTTGACCCAATTGGAGCAGCAACAAACCCTTGGCCTGCGACCCCGCCTGCGGCAGCGCGGCAAGCAACTTCTCCGCGATAGCCGGCTTGTCCTGAATCCGCATCCGGGCCGCGGACAGCGCCGCATTGGCGGCGGAAACTTCCTCGGGGGACTTGGCTTTTACGATCGCCTCCACGAGCGTGGCGAGGTCCGCCAGCCCAACCGTGTCGCCGAGGGCCTTGAGGGCGGCGGCGCGAATTTCAGCGTCCGGGTCGGCGGCAGCCTTGACCAAATCAGGCACGGCCGCAGTGAGCCGGCGTTGGGCCACGGCCTCGATCGCCACACGGCGAATCCGGTTTTCGCCCTGACGCAAACTGGCCACCAAGGCGTTGTCCACCGGCGTGCCCGGCAGCATCGCCAGCGTGGCTTGCGCGGCTTGGGCGACCTCACGCTCCGCGTCACCGGCCGAAGCCAGGAGCAGCGGGACGGCCGAAGCGTCGCCGAGTTTGGCCACCACGCGCAAAGCCGCGACACGGGTCTGGGTGGAGCCGTTCTTGGCAGTCGCCAGAACCGCCGGCAACGCCGCCTTGTCCCCGCGATCGCCGAGCGCCTGCAAGAGCAGCACCTGTCGCTCTTCGGGCAGCGCGCCGGAATCAGCGGCCAGGGCTTTCGTCACGTCTTCTCCGGGCAATTCACGGGCCACGCGCAGGGCGATGGAAAGCATGCTGGCGTCGGGGCTTTTGAGCTGTTCCACCAGCAACGGCAGGCCGGCCGGCCCCCGGGTCAAGATGGCACCGCGCATCGCCGCCATGCGCAACGAGCCGGGCAAGTCCGACTTGAGCAGCAAATCATACATGGCCATGGCTTCGCGCGGCTGATTCTGCGCCAGCAACTGCTCGGCGCAAACCAGGCAGGCATTAACCAGCGCAAAACGGGTAGCCGGCGTGGCTTGCGCCAAGGCAGGCTGTAGAGCGCCGGCACATTTCGGATTGCCGATCCGGCCCAGCGCCGACGCTGCGGCCATCGCGATCGTCTGATCCTTGTTGGTCAGCAACGCGATCAAGGCATCCACCGATTGCGCGTCGCGGCGGATGCCGAGGGAATTGATCACACCGACCCGCAACTTGCCGTTGAGTTGGCCCATCGCGGCGCGCAGCGCGGCGCCGGCGGCGGGATCGGTCATGGGTTCGAGGGCATAGCGGGCCATGTGGGAGAGCTTCTCATCGGCCAGGAGCGCGGCGAGGACGGGCACGGCTTCCTTGGTGCCAATGACGGCCAAGCGTTGGCAGGCCTGTATTTTGTCGTACTGGCTTGCCGCCGCGGATTGCAAGGTGGCTACCAGCTTGCGCGTCTCCTCCTGGGGCGCGGCTTGGGCGTTGGCTGCGGCTGCGTCCTGCGCGGACAACGAAGCGGGAGACCAGGCGCATACGGCGGTGACGAGGGCGATGATTAAACTGGGTTTAGTGAGTGTCATAGGTGTCTTTATTATTGGTTAAATGTTATTGGTTAAATGTTTTTGGTTTCAATAGTCGGGCTTCAAATGCGCCACGGCTCCCGCATGGCGCGGGTGCGCAGCCGGTTGGCTTCGGGATCGTTGATGAATTCTTCCTTTACCGGGTCGTAGCGCATATCACGCTTGAGCCACATGCAGATGTTCGCCGCATGGACAGTGCTCATTGAGCGGTGCATCACCTCCGGGTTGGCCACCGTCAACTGACGCGACTTCACGCAGTCGAAGTAATTGCGCACATGATTCATTGGCCGCTGGGTGCGCGTCTGGTAATCGCGCACGATCTTGTCGTAATCGGCCAGCAGCTTGGGCGAGGAGGCTTCGGGCCTGCGATAGCCATCCGCCGATGAAACCCAGCCTTCGGGGCCGTCAAACCTCATGCCACAGGAGCCATGCCAATACTGGTCGCCGCGCGACAGAACCATCTTCGTACCATTGGCGAAGGTGGCGACCATGCCGTCGCCGGTCGGGTTGTTCACATAGCCGTAATGGACCGCCGAGGTGTCCAACGCGTTGATGCCGGCCTGCGCCTGGGCGAAGGTGTGCGCGCCCCATTCGCCGATGCAACTGGTGTGAAAATCATAGAATCCCCGCCACCCGCCGCCGACGTAGGATTCGTTGTAAGGCCGCCACGGACACGGGCCAAGCCACTGGTCCCAATTGACTTCGTCGGGGCCTGGCTCGGGTTGCGCCGCGAGCCAATCGTATCTCATCTCCGCCGCGTCCCACGGGGCAATGTGGGCATAGGTGGTGTGAACCTTGCCGAGCCGGCCGGAGAGGGCCATCTCGATGCAGAACACGAACGTCGCCTCGCTGAGCCGCTGCACGCCGGTTTGATAGACGCGGCCGTAGCGTTTCGCCGTATCCACGACCGCGCGTCCTTCCGCGATGGTCATGCTCGACGGCTTTTCGGAATACACGTCCTTGCCCGCGCGCATCGCCATGATGGAGGCCAGCGCGTGCCAGCGATCCCCGGTGGCGATCAGCAGCGCGTCAATTTCCGGTCGCGCCAGGAACTCGTGCATGTCGCTGTACATGGCGCAGTCGGTGTTACGATTGTGGGCGTCGGCCATCTTTTTGACCCGGACGCGCGCGGATTTCTTGGCGTCGCAAATGGCCACGAACTGAATATCCGGCTCCGGCAGCATCCAGCCCAGCACGCCGCCCCCCCGCCCGCCGATGCCCAAGCCGCCCAACACGATCCGCGAGTTGGGGGCGACGGCCCCGTCGCGGCCCAAAGCCGAGGCCGGGATCAATGTGGGTAGGGCAACGGCACCACCCGCGGCGGCGAGTGTGCCTTTCAGGAACTTTCTGCGCGACAATGCATTCATAGTTTTCACTTCAATTCAACCTCGGTTAAAGATGATTCAGAACCAGCCCGAACTTGATCGGAAACCCGGACGCCGGGCGACAGGCGTGAATTCATTCTTCACCGAAGGAAGGCCAGACGTTGGGTAGTCGTGGTCTATTCGAGCGACTTTCGACTCGAACTCCGAAAAGGAAAGGGATGGGGGCACCGAAGGTTGGAACCAGGCCCCTCCCGCCGAACCGGACGGGCGAATTTCCCGCCTCCGGCGCTCCAGTCAGCGGGCTCGTATCGCTACGAGTGTCCGCGTCCACACGCCGATGGTGCCGCCCGTCGGGGGCGGGTCTATCGCCCCGCACAAACGGAAGGCCTGGGAACCGTGGGCTTCAAAACGACACGCTCACTACTGTCCGGTCCACGTCAGGTAGCGTTGGGTTCTGTTGTGTGCTGACGCGGGCGGCAGGGCTGTCGCTTCCTTTTTCGATTTCATTTCTAGAAAACTGGCCTCCTCCGAATGAT
>CAINDV010000979.1 GCA_903847485.1 uncultured Verrucomicrobiota bacterium | reverse complement strand
GTTACTCTATGGACTTAGCCGCTGGACCCGGTAGAACCGGTCCCGGTTAGCCAGCGCCTGGGGATCCAGGAACTCCACCACGCCCCACTGGTTCGTCACCGTGACCAAGGGCAACCACGAGGCGAGCGGGGTTTGGACGTTCGCGCTCCAGTTGACGCTGTAGCGATCTCCCACCGCGCCGCCTACCAGCGCCTTGAAACCGCCTACTCTTTGGAACTCAGCCTGCCCGCCATTCTCACCGCCGAGATAGATCAATGGCCCCGGCTCCGGCCAGACGCCTGAGAGCGGTGTCAGCCCGCCCACACTCACGCCGCAGAACGTCGCCGTATTGGTGCCCATATTCCTATGCGCCGTCACCGCCAGACCGGCCTGAAGAGTCGCCGGCAGGTTAGGCACGGTCGTCCACCAGACTAACGCCCAGTTCAAACCGTTCGTAGAGTAATGGCCGGAGAACGTGTCGCCCATCCGCATGAGCCGCAGCCAGCCGGAGTTCGTGCCGCGAACGGAGTTCTCCACGCTCGGATAGTTAGCCACCTGCCGCCGGCGGAAGATCACCTGGTTGTCGGCATTCAGGGCCAGCAACACATGCCGGTCACCGCCCGCAAAGCCATCCCGCAGCATGACCCCGCTTTCCGAGAGCGAGTTATCCGGCACCATACTGCCGAGATTGGCGATGACTTGGCCATCCCCCTTCAAGGAGGTAGAGACAAAGAAGAACCGGTCTTCCGTCCCTTCGATGTCTTCCCCGGCCCCGGTGACGACGTAACACCCATTGCTGACGGTATAGGAACCCAACCCCGCACCTGCCGGCACAAAGCCGCCGTCCCAGACCACCAGTGTTGCATTCGAGCTAGTCACCGGCTGGTGAGTCGTGTTGTCCACCACCACGCTGTAATCGGCCGTGTCGCTGGGTTGCGCGCTGAGTAAGACGAAGCTCGCGTTGGTGGCCCCGGGCATCGCTGTGCCGTTGCGCCGCCACTGGTAAGTGAACGGCGGCGTGCCGGACAGACCCACCGTGAAGGCTACATAACTCCCGGCCTGGACCGTCTGGCTCTGCGGTTGGGCCGTGATCATGGGCGGCACGGCAATCACCAAGACCGCCACCGAACTGGTCACCGCGCCCGCCGTCGTCGTCACCACCACCCAGTTAGTTCCGGCGTCGCTAGGTTGGATGTTAGTTACCGTCAGCGTCGCGTTGGTGGCGTTCGCCAGGGCGACGCCGTCTTTCCACCACTGGTAACTCCGCGAGTTGGTAGTGACCAGCACACTGAACGTAGCGTTGGACCCTTGCGGCAGTGCCTGCCAGGCCGGACGCGCCACAAAGTCATCGTTCACGATGGTGATGAAGGCGGTGGAGTTCGCCCCCAGCGCAATGCTGCTCAGACCCACGGTGAACGCTTTATCCGGCTTCTCCGCGCTGTCGTTCACGAGTGACACCGTGAAGGTCTTCGTGGCGGTTTCCCCATCGGCCCAGGTGAAAGTGCCATTGGTGGCGACGAAGTCCGCGCCCGCCAACGCCGTGCCGGCCAACGTGGAGAAACTCGCCGTGATTGGCCCGCTGCTCCCGCCGGTGCGGCTTACCGACAATGTGACGGCCGGGACCGACTCCAGCACCACGAAGCTCGTAGCCACGAACTGGAGCACCCCTGGGGTGCCGCCCTGGATTTCCGTGGGGAGCAAGGAGTAGTTTGTTGTGTAAGGCGCGGTAGGATCGTTCTGGGTGAGCACGCCGAGGATGTTCACCGGGCCGGTCGGCTTGAGTTGGCCGGCGTTCGTCAGGGCCGGATGAATGGTAAGATCAAAGGTCCGGCCCACCGCGTTGGTCATCACGAGGTTCGTCAGCACCGTCGGGAAGTAAGCCCCGCCGGACTGGCTGATCCACACTTGCGACACCGAGACATATCGCGCCTCCATTGCTTCCATGGCCGGCACGTTAGTCCGCGCCGCAAAGTCAAGCGCCGCCGGTGTGGGCAGGGCATTGCCGGAACTCAGCCGCCAAACCACGTTGGTGAGGTTGGCGTGATCCGGGGCCAGCGCCAGCAGACCGTTGATATTGGTCAACGCCGCCGTGACCCGCAACCGGTCGCCGGACTGGGGCATGAACTGGTTCGTGCCGCCACGGAATAGCACGGCGATGCCGTTGGTGTCGTCCTGCATGAAGAACAACTCGTTGGTCGGTGTTGAACTCAGGTTCGTGTAGGTGGTGACGGTGCCCTCCACGGTGAACAGCGAGGTGGTGTTCGTGGGCACCCAATTCGCCGTGCCCACCAGCGAACGCAGGTAGGCGATGTTCGTCACCGTGGTCAGCGGCGGAAGACAGTTGTCCACGATGACCAGCGTGGCGTCCTCCCGCGCAACGGAGGAAGCCACCGAACCTGACACCGCCAGTTGCAGCATCACGGTCTTGTTGCCTCTCACCGAGCAATTTTGATGGATTGAAACAACGTCGGTCTTCACGCCCTGCTCGCCGTCCGCCCAACTGATGGTGTCCACGACGCTGTCGAAGTCCACGCCGCCGGAAGCCGTGCCGTCAGTGGCTATAAAGGTGACATCCACCGCGCCCGAACCGCCATACTTGCGCTCCATGCTGATGGTGGCGTAAGTCTCGCCCGAGTTCACGAAATACCGCGCATCCGTGAACTGGACAATGCCGGTGGGGGGAGCCACGGAAGTAATCATTACCTCGTCCACATACCAACCGGCACCAGGATCTAATATGTAGTTGTAAGGGTAGCCGGGGTTGGTGTAGCCATGCGATTCAAAGTAAAACCCCAATTGAACAGTCTGGCCCGCATATTGACTTAGATCAAAGCCAGGACGAGTCCATGCCCCACTGTTTGCGGTGCCATAATGCGACAGAGGTGCCCATCCACCTCCAGCCACCTTGATTTGAACTTCGCAGAAGTCGTGACCAGCGATACTAAACCAGTGCCAGAATCGCAAATTGGGATGCGCGCCCACCGGCGGCACGACAAAGGACGGACTGACCAACCGGCCACTAGTGTCATCTGCGTAGTTGCCGGCCAACACCGTGGCGGCGCAATTAGTACCGGCATGAGCCGCCCCTGGGCCTGACGTCGGCTTGCCGATTTCCCAAGTGCCATCCTCCGCATACCAGTCTCGCCAGCCGGATTCAAAACTCTCAACAACATTCGGTTGAAGAGTCTGAACCGGGCCGGTCACCATAGCC
>CAINDV010000978.1 GCA_903847485.1 uncultured Verrucomicrobiota bacterium | reverse complement strand
GTTCAATCGGCCGAGGAAGGTGCTGCCGTCTTTGCGGCGGTAGCGGCTTTCAAAATCGCTCAACTCCGGGTTTTCTTCCCGCAGCCGGATGATCTCCGACCGGCGTTGCTGGTCCGCGAAAATGACGGTGGCGATGTCCGCCGGCGCATAGATTTCTTCGGGCGACGCGAAACCGAACAGGCGCAGAAACTGGGAGTTGACGGCGAGGGCCTTGCCCTCCCGGCTGGATCGGAAGATGGCCAGCGGGGCGTTCTCGAACAAATCCCGATACCGTTGCTCGCTCTCCCGCAGCGCCGCCTCCGCCTGCTTCTGCTCGGTGATGTCTTCCAGGGCGACGCACAAATGCCGGCATCCGTTGAGCAGGACAGGTTCGGCGCCCATCTTCATCCAAACCTGCTGGGGCGCGCCGTTCCGAAGCAACTCCATCAATAGTTCGGCTCTGGGCATCGTGCCGCCGCTGGCGATCAAAGCTTCAATGCCGTTGCGCACCGGGCACAGCGGACAGTCCGGCGAGTAGCCGCAGCCGCGCGGATCCTTCAAACTGTGAACACAGCCCAAGGCGTTGCCCGGTCGGTGTTGTAGAGCACCCGCTACATTGCCCCCGGACAGGACCACGGCCGCCGTGTTGGCGCGGACGATCCTGGTGGTTTCGTCGAGGATAAACAGGGCGATCGGCGAGGCTTCAAAAATCGCGTCGAGGTTCATCCTCTCCACCCGCAGCGCCGCCTCCACCTGCTGCCGCCCGGCCAGCTCCATTTGCAGCGCCTGGTTCGTGCGCGCAAGTTGGACCTCCGACAGCGTGGCATCCTGTAGCAAGTTGAAAGCGGCCCGCCGGGATGCGTCCGTCTGCTGGTTCGCCGCCAGCAACTCCGCCGTGCGGAGGCGCACGCGCTCTTCCAACTCCGCCTCCAAAGCCCGGCGCTGAGCAATTTCCTCCGCCAGCCGGCGATTCAGCCGCACGATGCGGGCGAACGCCTCCATGCGCGCCAGCAACTCGCGGTTGCCGATGGGGCGTGTCATATAACCATCCGCGCCCGCCTCCAGTCCGCTGACCTGATACTCGTTCCCCACAAAGACGCCGGTGATCAGCACCACGAAAACGTCCGCCGTCGCCGGGTCCGCCTTGAGCTTTCGGCATACCTCCAGGCCGTCCACGTCGGGTAACTGGCGATCCAACAAGACGATTTGTGGCCGGCTGGCGCGGGCGGCTTCTAGCGCCTCGGCACCGGTCCTCGCCTGCGCCGTGGCATAGCCCGCCTGCTTCAAGAGCCGGGCCGTGCCCTGCACGAGGTCGAGATCGTCGTCAACGACGAGGATGCAAAGAGGCGTTTCCATAATCACAAGGGCGGGGCGGTGGGAAGGGATGACAAGCCAGGAATCCGCAGGCGTGGCGACCGGCGGGGCCTGGTGGAAGCTGACACGGTTCTGCCACCGCGCATTGGGGCCATGGACCGGGCCGCAGGAGCGCCGACATTCTTGTCGGCCCGGACGCCTGAGGAG
>CAINDV010000977.1 GCA_903847485.1 uncultured Verrucomicrobiota bacterium | reverse complement strand
GGTGGGCGCGTCGGCAAAGCGGGCCAGCGACGCGCGGGCGAGCGCGGCGTGCCGCGTCTCCCGTTCCTGCTGCTGCGCCTCCAGCCGATCACACAACGCCATCAACTCATCCACCTTCGCCACGATCCGCTTCTGCTCGGCGAGGGTTGGGAGGGGAAATGCGAACTGCTCAATCATGCCCTTCGTCAGCGCCTGCCGCGTCGCACCGACTTGAATCTCGTCGATCATCCGTTGCACCGACGGGCTCGCGAGGAACATCGAGAGAAATCTCGGAAACAATTCCGGCGTTGGGCGGATGATCGTGACGTGCTGGTTGACCCTCGCCCCAGCCATTTCGCTCGGCGCGATTGTCACGCGACCAATGGAAGCTCCAGTGATGTTCAACAGAACGTCATTGGCCTGCACGGTGACGTTGGAAAGCTCATCGGCCTGCTCATCGCTGAGGAACACGAGCCCTGTTGGGTCGAATCCCCGGAAGTGAACGTTCATTGAACGAATCAACGGGATGCCCTTGCTGAAATAGGATTCGCGTCCACCTGCTGGTGTTGCTCCGCTGCCAATCTTGGTCGCCAGCGAATTCAATTGGCGTGTTCCCCATTCGCCTTTGCGCGGCACAAGGCGACCAGTTGCCGCCAAGTCCAGCACCAGTTCCCGCATCTTCGCCACCGCATCGGGCGCGTCGGCGATTTGGTCGAACTTCTCGAAAAAGGTTTCCAGCTTCATCGGGCCTTGGCTTTCTCTTCGCGTGCCCATTCGAGGAGCTTGGCTTTGAGCAGTTCTTTCGAGGGAAGGTAGAGCTGGTATTCCTTGGCGTGGATGTTGGCGTCCTTGGGCAGGGTCAGTTCCACCACGGCGTCGTTTTTCTCCCGGCAGAGCAGCAGGCCGATGGTCAGGCTCTCCTCCGGCAGCTTCACATGGCGGTCGTAGTAGTTCACATACATCTGCATCTGCCCGAGGTCCTGATGCGTGAGCTTGTCGAGCTTCAGGTCAATGACGACGTAGCAGCGCAGGAGCCGGTTGTAGAAGACGAGGTCGAGGAAGTAGTGGTCGCCGTCGAAGGTGAAGCGTTTCTGCCGTGCCTCGAAAAGGAAGCCCTTGCCAAGTTCCAGAAGGAACTTTTCCAGATGGGTGATGATGGCGGACTCGAGATCGGATTCGGAGTAACCGGCCTTTTCGTCCAGCCCCAGGAATTCCAACACGAAAGGGTTCTTCAAAACGTCTTCGGGCTTCGTGATAATTTGCCCCTCGCGGGCGAGGCGTTTGATTCCGGCCTTGTCCCGGCTGAGAGCGAGGCGGTGGTAGAGAGCGGAGGCTTTCTGGCGTTTCAGCTCGGGCACGGACCAGCCTTCGTTGGTGGCCTCGATCTCGTAGAAGCTGCGCTCGTCGGGGTCTTTGATGGGGAGCAGCTCGACGTAGTGGGTCCAACTGAGGGTGAAAGGACTGCCGGATTTAGCAGCAGGCTGCTGCTGAATCTCGACGGAGGCAGAAATTGCAGACGGTGTCTGCGAAATGTCCGGGGGTGCCAATTTAACAGTAGGCTGCTGTTGAATTCGATTTTTGTTCTCGATGAAGAATTTCCGCATCAACTGAAGATTGGTGACGGAAAATCCCCTGCCGAATTCTTCGGTCAGCCGGGTTGAGAGCGCCTTGAGCATTTCCTGACCATATCCGGCCCGCTTCTCGCCCTTTTGCTCATGCTCTACGATGCGGCGGCCAATCTCGAAATTGGTCACTACCTGGAAGGTATCAACCACCGACGCCACGCCACGGCGGGCGAATTGGATGAGTTGGCGCACATCGGCGATGAGCCGGGCGAGGCCATCGGGCTTGGCCCTGGCGACGGCGGTTCGTTTGGCGGCAGTCTTCTTTTTCATCGGGTGAGGGCCTCCAGGAGTTGCGCCTTCAACTGGCCGCGGGTGGCGGCGATTTGGGCAAGGAGCTTTTCGTATTCCGGAAGGAGGAGGTCCACGTCGCCGGGGCCGGTGTCCGGGTTGTGCGGGTTCTTGAGGTCGAGGTTGAAGTTGCCGGCCTTGATGGTGTCGATGGAGACGCGCCAGGCCTGCTCGTTTTCCTCGCGCTTGCTGTAGGAGCCGGACTTGTCCGGCTTTCCCCACCAGGCGCGCTCGCCCTCGAACTCTTCGATGCGGATGGGTTTGCCCTTGTTGTAGCTCTTGGCGCCGGGCGGATAGGGATGCTCGTAATACCAGACGTGGGTGGTGGGCGCGCCTTTGGTGAAGAAGAGGAGGTTGGTGCGGATGCCGGTGTAGGGATTGAAGACGCCGTTGGGCAGGCGGACGATGGTGTG
>CAINDV010000976.1 GCA_903847485.1 uncultured Verrucomicrobiota bacterium | reverse complement strand
TGGCCGGTGAGGGTGTCCACGGCATAAAAGACGCCTCCGCGGATGCCGCGGCGGATCAAACGGTATCGTGTTTTCATTTGTTCTCTCACGTCATCGCGAGGATAAATGAAACCGAAACCGCACCGTTAACGGGTAGCTGGCCAGCGGCGACTGGGTAGCCGCCGGTAGCGCCTGAGTAGCTAATTTGGTGTCTGTTTTGGTGTCCGCTAGGACCCTCCGAACCACCTAAGTCCTTACTGCACAATGCAGTAGAAGATGGTGGCTGGGGGCGGAATTGAACCGCCGACACAAGGATTTTCAGTCCTCTGCTCTACCAACTGAGCTACCCAGCCAAACCATTGCAAACAAAGGGCTTAACCGCGCTTTCGGTGCCCTGTTTGTTCACACTACAGACCGCCGTTGCATACCGGCAGGTGTGGTCAGTGCGGACAACACCCAACGCACCACTAAGACGGCCCGCACAAGCGTCAGCCGGAAACAGCCACCCGCCCACACCACGACGCCCAAGGATGGACATCGGCACACCTTCCACAAGGTTCCGTGGCTCATGCAGTTCGACCGCCGGGGACATACTACGCACGTTGCAAGCTGGTGGCAAGCCCGTTCGCGACAACCAGTCCCCGGCGTCACGAACGCTGTTGCCTCCGCGTATTCCGCCGGGTTGGACACCGGTCAATACAGAGCAAGGCGCGGCGGGGCGCGGTTGGGAACATCCGCCCACCATTCTGCTGACAGAAAAATTGAAGACAGAAAAATGGGAGCCACTTTTAACCTGAAGCCCGAAAGCCAAAAGCTCTCCTGCGCACCACAGGGAAAAACGCTTCGCGGAAGTAATCGTTCTTCGGTCGAAGAACTCGGGCTTGGGGTTTCTTTCGAAGTTTTGCTTTCGGAGTTCAAGCGGTGCCCGCCGCGGAGGAGCTACGTTCCAGGTAGCTCCGCCCCGGCGCGGGGCTTGGGCCAGGTCAACAGCGCCAGGCCGATGCCCACGACGACGAGTGCCCCCAAGGCCAGACTCCACGGTGCGGCTTCCACCTTTTCGATCTCGGCCGCTCCGCCCCACCAGAGGAGCGTGACGGCGAGGCCGTTGTTCAGGGCGTGGATGACCATTCCGCAATAGAGTGATCCGCTTCGCCACACTGCAAAGCCGAGCACCAGGCCCAAGGCGAAGGCCGGCCACAGGCGGTAGATGGAGCCGTGAAGCAGGCCGAAGCACAGCGCCGAAATGCCGATGGCCGCCCACGGTCCCCAGCGCCGCAACCCCGACAGCATCAGGCCGCGGAAGAACGTCTCTTCGCACAGCGCCGGCGTGAAGGCGATCAACAGCCACAGCACCCAGAGCGATCCCGGCTGGCCGCCCGGTGCCAGCACCTTGAGCATTTCGTGGGTCAGCCAGCCCGGCATTTGGGCGAACCGCGGCGTGATCCCCGCCACGACCACGCCGGCGGTCAGGCCGATCAGGACGGAGCCGACGAGACTTCGCCAATGCGGGCGTCGCAGCGAGAAAGTCTGCGCCATCGGAAAGCGCCGGGCGACCGACAGCGCCACGGCGGGCAGAAGGATCAGGAGTTCCGGCACCAGCACTTGGGCGGACCTGCTCTGCCCCAGCACCGCCAGTGAGGCGTAGAAGAAGCCCGCCACCACTACGGCAAACACCATCAGGACGAAACCCGGCGTGGGCGTGGCCGGACGGTGGGCGTCACCGCGCAGCAACCAGCGCCAGGAAACCGGGCCGCCCAGGAGGATTTGCTCGCGCGCAAACACCTTCGCCGCGAACAGGAGCGCCAGGGCCGCGTAGGTGACGGAGGCCAGCAGCGTCAGCGCCGCCAAGCCGGCCGTGGCGCCGCCCATCATGAGCTCGCGGGTCAGGAGGGCGAGGTTGCCTAAGGGGATGAAACAGGTGAGGATCGTGAGTTCCATGCCAGGCAGCATCGCCGACGCGAGCGGGGCGAACAGCAGCAGCAGCGCAATGCCGAGAAACAGGCTGGCGTCCTTCGCGTCCCGGGCCAGCGCCGCCACGGCGAGGAAGACGGCGCTGATGACGCAGCCCGCCGGAATCAACAGCGCGAAGATGGCGAACAGCGTGCCGAACGGGGAGGCTTGGATGCCAGCCACACTGGACAGACGGAGGATTGTGAAGCCGAGACCGGAGAGATTGGCCAGCGCGACGATCAAGCTGATGCTCCAGACGGCCAGGAATTTTCCGGTCATGATCTCCAGCGGTTTGACGGGCGCGCAAAGGAGCGTTTGCATGGTGCCTCGCTCCTTTTCTCCGGCGGTGATGTCGGCCGCGGCCGCCAGCGCTCCGAACAGCGTCAGCGCGATGATGAGCAGCGGCAACACCCGGCCGAGGATATTCCACAATTGGCGTTTCAGAGGCGCGGCGTCTTCCGTATCTGCGGACAGCGCGACGGAAAAACCCGCCGGCAGCCCGCGCTCGTGCTGCCGCTCCCGCACCAAGTGCTTGCGAAAGGACTCCAACTCGGTGGCAAGGCGCGAGGAGGCAGTGGCGGATTGGGGCAATACCGAGTCGAAATACACGGTCACCCGCCCACGATCTTGACGCTGGATCGCCTCGTCAAACTCCGGCCAGACAACCAACACCACATCGGCCAGCCCATGACCCAGAACCTCCCGGACGGCCCGGAGCAGCGGCGCATCCACGTCCGCCGCCCCCGGCGGAATGACGGTCGAGAACTCCAACGCGAAAGGTAATTCGCGTGGCGGCGGGTTGGTACGGACGGGCGGTTCCCAGCGGCCCGCCTCCATTTCGCGGCGCAAGGATGCGGGCAGGCCCTTCCCCAGTTCGAGTTTGTAGAATTTGTTGGTCGCCGCCAGCCAGTGGATGAGCGCCTCGGCACCAGTCCCCCAGACCGCGACGGTGGACACCGGGGGCGGTGCCTGAAGCGCGGTGATTTTCGCTTCCAGCAGCGGCCCCAGCAACAGCATCCCCAGCGGGTACAGCAGCAGCGGCAGCCCGACGACGGCGAACAACGTCACCCGGTCGCGTAGAAACTCGGTGACCTCCTTGCGGAAAATGATGGCGATGATGTGTGGGCGCATGGTTCAGTTCGCGCCGGCCGCACCTCGCTGCTGCCGGGCGTGATGGAGAAAAGCGTCGGTCAGGTTCGCGCAACCGGCGTGGGCCAGGATTTCCGCCAGTGTTCCCTGGTCCACCGCACGGCCTTCGTGTAGCAGGATGATGCGGTCGCACAGGTATTCGGCCTCACTCATGATGTGCGTGGAAAGCAGCACCGCCCGCCCGGCGGCGCGCTCCCGGCGGATGGCTTCCGTGATGAACCGCCCGCTCACCACGTCCAGCGCGGCGGTCGGTTCGTCGAGCATAAGCACGTCGGGTTGGTGGAGGAAAGCGCGGGCGATGTTGGCGCGCTGCTTCTGCCCGGTGGACAGCGTGCGGCAAGGACGACCAGCGAAGGAATCCATTTCCAACTCCGCCACCAACTGGTCAATGCGCTGGCTGAGCGCCCCGTTGGCCAGGCCATAAAGTCGTCCAAAATAACGGAGCACCTCGCGTGGCGTGAGCCGCTGGTAAAGCTGCGTGTCGCCGGAAAGGAAGCCGATGCGCCGCTTGGCGGCGAGCGGGTGGGCGTGCAGGTTCAGGCCGTTGACGGTCACATGGCCGGCGGTGGGCGTGAGAATGCCCGCCAGCATCCGCAGCACGGTAGTCTTGCCCGCGCCGTTGGGGCCGAGCAGGCCGACGATCTCGCCGGAGCGCACCTCCAGACTGACGCTGTCCACCGCCGTCACGGTGTCGAACTGCTTGACCAAGCCTGTCGCTGCGAGTGCTGTTGTCATGGACTGATGAATGCCCACCGGCGGTTTCCCGGCCCGGCAATTGGACCAGAACGATCCCGCTTGGTCACGCCTCTCTTCAAGCGGCCAGCGGAAAAGCGGTTTGGCAACGATTCCACGGCCGACGAACAGTCGTGATTTGCAACTTTCAACCGCGGCGGTCTGGAACGCCGGCGTTCCGCCCGGCGTTGAAGGCAGCGCGTTCCGTCCTTCGGCCTTCGGATTTCGTCATTCTTTCGTCATTCGTCATTGGGATTTCGGGCTATAGCCGCCACCGCTCCTTTGAGTTAAAAGACCGGCGCTCTGGGTCAAAAGCCAACGCCCGGCGGACCATGCGGTCGGCCGGGCGCGCGCCGGGGAGAGATGAATTGCGGATCGGGGGGTTACTTGGCCCGCCGGCTCCGCCATTGCCGCAGCGCGAAGCCACCCGCGCCCAAGAGCGTCATGCCCATCATCGCCCATTGGCTGGGTTCAGGCACCACGGCAACCTCTCCTACGATTTGGAAAGGAAGATCCTGTTGGTAAGTTTCGGACAAAGTGTCTTGCCAAGCGGACACATTGTACTGCCGGGCGTTGCCGGTGATAGGTTGGCCGGCGATGGAGACCGGCGGGTTCCAAGGGCCGGAGGCAAGAGATCCGGTGGTGGCCCACTCCAGCCAGTAGGTGCCGGCCGTCAGGCTGGTGCTTACGGTGCCAGCCAACTCCATGATGGGCCGGGTGTTGTCGGTATAGGGTGTCGTACTGTTGACCCGATAGATGCCGGAAAAGGACGAACTGGCCAGGAGGTTATCAGTCAGGTTGCCCCAAACCACCGCAGCTCCCAGATCGCCGGGCCGACCGTTCCAGATTTGTGCCGCCAAGCTGGAGAACGTGGAAGTCGTGCCGGATCCAGTTTGGTAGCCATAGAGCCGGATCGCCGTGAGGTTCCAAGTCTGGCCTGCGGCCACCGTGAAATCGTCGGCCAGACGCAATGGGGAAGCGGCGTTCATGCCAAAACCGTAGGTGTTTAACCCGACCGTGATGGCGCTGGCATCGGCACCGCCATAACCCTGGCCAGGATGAGTTATCAGAGGACCGTTATCGTACAGGACGGTCGAGGCCCAAGCGCCGGGCGCGGTGGCCAGCCCCAGGCTGGCGGTGAGGAGTAACGTATTCAGTTTCATAGTTTATCTGTGCTCTGCATTTGTTGTTTGAACGCCCCAGCTTACGCCGAGGGCCAACCCAGCGTAGGCGCATGGGCTGGCCCGGCGCAAGGAATTTTTCGGCTACCGCGCTGGCGCTTTGGCCCGGCGCTGGCGGACCAGGAAACCCGCCGCGCCCAGGAGCGTCACTCCCATCATGGCCCATTGGCCCGGTTCGGGCACCGGGTCCACTTCCCCGGCCTCCATGTTCGCGCCGAAAAGATAAAGGCCCCCGGCTGGGCTGCCGCCGGGATACTGGATTGACGGTCCTGATGCTTGGGTAAAACCACCCCCCGGCATCAGCGTGAAACCACTGCCCAGAATGGGGAGCTGGCTGGGATTCTGTGTCATATTCACCGAGTCTCCTCCTCCCATTACTGCCAGCATGTAGGCAGTGTTGGCTTGCAACAGGATGCCAGAGCCAAGTTGCTCCCAACGCGTCCCGTCGTGCAGGGTCGAAGCCGTGCCGGCCAGCACCGTCACTTCCCCCATCCAAGCCTGCGACGCTTGGTCGTAGAGGGCCACCACATGGGAAACACCCAGCCCGTTGTCATCTCGGTCAAAATAACCTAGCGAGGTGATCGTTATCGGGCTTCCGCCCACAACGAACGGAGTCCCAAACGTCGTGTTAGCAGCAGCCCCCGTCCAAGAACCGTTAGGATTTGTGGCGAAAATTACTGCCGCCTGTGCGCCGGTGGCGGCGGCCAGTCCCAGACTGGCGGTGAGGATTATCATTATGTTCTTTCTCATGTTTTCTTTATTACTTTGTTTCTTTGTTGTTTGCTACACCAAATTCGCCTTGGCCCGGACGCGCCGCGCAGCGTAGCCGGCGATGCCCAAAGCCGTCACCGCCATCATCGCCCATTGGCCCGGCTCGGGCACGGCGTTCACGTCGGCGTTCACTTGCATATCCAAGAGCATCGGTTCGGGTCCCAGCCAACTGGCCCCTTGATCGAACGAACCCGCGACACCGATGGCCGTGCCCGGCGCTGGGGGGCCGGATGCATTCATCCACCACTCGTAAACTCCCGGACCCCCAGAAACCCCGGCCACGACCCAATAGACCGTGTTCGCACTGAGGGTTTGCGATCCCGTATAGGCGTAGTCCCCGGCGAGTGCGGGGTCCGTCGAACCGGTAAGCGGCACCAACATCACCCCCGGCACGGAACCCGCGCCGGTGGCATCGTAGAGCCTCACGAAGAAATTGCCGCCGGGGGTGTCGGCCCCGCCCATCCGCAGCGTCACCCCCGTAAACGTGTACGCTTGGGCGTCCGTCTGGAAACTCTGCCCAAAAAACACGCCGTACATTACGGGCCCACTCGCCCCTACGTAGGGAGCGAGGCTGTCAAAGATGATGGCCGCCTGCGCGCCGGCGACGGCGGCCAGCCCCAGGCTGGCGGTGAGGAACAATGTATTTAGTTTCATATTTGCTTCGTTGCTTTGATTCTTCGTTGTTTGCTAACCGACATTCGTTTTGGCCCGGATGCGCCGCGCCGCGTAGCCGGCGATGCCCAAAGCCGTCACCGCCATCATCGCCCATTGGCCCGGCTCCGGCACCGGGGCGAGGTCCACATTCACCTGCATCAGCATGGGCTCGATAGGGGCAGTATCCCCCCAAGTGCTGCCAGCGTCGGCGCTTATCGCATAGTGCGTGTCGAACCCCGCGCCGGTGCCAGTGTTGTCGGCGGTCCAGTACCAGTTCACCCCACTGCCGGTGCCCTTGACCACTATCCAGTAGGCGGAACTGGGATTCAGCGTAATCCCGGAAGCGGTAAAGGTGGCGTTGCCTTCCGAAGGCGGGAATGATCCGGACAAAGTGAGACTGCCCAGAGGCGCGTTTGGCATGGTGCCGCCATTGTCGGAATAAAGCTCCGCAGTGGCGCTACCGGAACTCACACTTGTGGCCCAGAGCACCACGGAGCTAAGACTGTACGCTTGGGCGTCTGTGTTGAATCTGCCGGATGCCCAGACAGGTCCGGTCAACGGGTCGTAGCCAGCGGGGCTTTTGCCAAGGTTGTCGGCCAGGACCATAGCGGCCCAGGCACCGGGCGCGGTGGCCAACCCCAGACTGGCGGTGAGGAGTAATGTATTCAGTTTCATAGTTTATCTGTGCTCTGCATCTGTTGTTTGAACGCCCCAGCTTGCGCCGAGGCACCACCCAGCGTGGGGCATGGGCTGGCCCGGCGCAAGGAAGTTTTCGGTTTCCGCAGCCGGCTGGGGGCATCTCGGTTCCTTGCAAGCCCAGTACGAGTCCCTCCCCGAAACCCGGAGGGTTTCAAAGTGAATAGCCGTGGGTGCAACCCACGGTGGACCGGGCGAAAATGCCCCGGCCCTGGAAGGGCCGAACTCCATGGCCACCCGCCGCGGTTCGACCCTTTCAGGGTCGGATCCTCGTTGGAACGTGCCCGCCGTGGGTTGCACCCACGGCTATTCATGCGCAAGCCCTCCGGGCTTGCCGGCCTGCCAGCCAACTTGCCGTGCAAGAAAGCTAGATGCGCCCAGCCGGCTGCCTGCCGGCGTGATTTCCGCGCCGGAGGGTTGTCCAACTCGGCGATTGTGCATAACTTCTGGCGCTCCATGAAACTGGGACTCGCGTTAAGATACGGTTGTTTCCTCCTCTGGCTGGCGGCGGGCGGCGCGCCGGCGCAGCCTGCCCAGCCCGTCGCCAACCTCCAGTTCGATCTCTTCCCCGGCTTTAGCGGCGTCGTGGGCGAGGCGGCGTGGTTCCCGGCGGTGTTCGATTTGAAGAACGACACCGCGTCGTTCAACGGCTCCATCGCACTTTCCCCCAGCGGCTATGGCGGCGGCCAGGACCGGCGGGCACCGGTCGAGTTGCCCAGCGGCTCGCTCAAGCGCGTGACGATCCCGGCCTTCTGCAGCTCGCGAAACTCGGCCAACTGGGAAGCGCAGCTTTTCGACGACCGCGGCCGCCGGCGGGCCGAGGCGTTCAATCCGCTCGCCAATCAGAACCAGGGCCGGGTGCTGAATTGGAAGGCGCGGCTGCTGGGCGCGTTGCCGCGCACGCCCAACGGCACGCCGGTGCTGGCGAAGCCGCCGCCACCACCGCCGCCGGCGAAACCCGTGACCCTGCCGGCGGGTCTGCAACCGCTCGTGGTGCGGCTCGCCACGCCGATGCTGCCGGACAACCCCATCCTGCTCGAACGGCTCGACGCCATCTACCTGAACTCGGAGCGCGCCTTGGAGCTCAAAGAGCCGCAGGTGAAGGCGCTGCTCGCCTGGCTCCACGGCGGCGGCCACCTCATCGTCGGCGTTGAGCAAGTCTCCGATGTGAACGCCGTGTCGTGGCTGCGGGAGATCGTGCCGGTCGCGCTCACGGGCAACGCCACGGTGACGGAGCACGGCGGCTTGCTGGACTGGCTGCGCCAGCCGATGCGCAGCCCGGTGGATGCGCAGGTGGAAACCCCTTCCACCACGGCCGCGATGTCCCAGGCGATGATGCAGGCCAACCGCAGACGATCCGGGGTTGTTACTACTGTGCCCCCGCCCTCGCCCCCGCCGGCCACCACGCCCGAGCAACAACTGCCGACGGCGGCACCGTTTGCCAATTTGGTGGAAGACGCCGGGTTTGCGCTCGCGCCGCTGTCCATCGCTACCGGCACACCACGGGGCGGCACTGTGGCTGTGAGCGGCGGCGGTCGTCCGCTGATCGTGACGGGCCTGGCGGATCGCGGTCGGGTGACGGCGCTGATGTTCAGCCCGGAACGCGAGCCAGCGCGCTCGTGGTCACACCTGCCGGTGCTGTGGACGCGCCTGCTCGAAGTGCCGGCGGTTTTTTACCTGAACCAGAATATCCAGAATGCCTACGAGCACGGCAGCGACGGCATCTTCGGTGCGCTGGTGGACAGCCGGCAGGTGCGCAAGATGCCGGTGCAATGGCTGTTGCTGCTCTTGGTGGTGTATCTGGCGGTGATCGGACCACTGGACCGCTGGTGGCTGAAGAAGATCGGCCGGCCAATGCTGACGTGGCTCACCTTCCCCGGCTATGTGGTGCTGTTCTCGCTGCTGATCTACTTCATCGGCTACAAGCTGCGCGCCGGCGAGAGCGAGTGGACGGAGCTGCATGTGGTGGACGTGTTTGCCCAAGGCGAGCGCGCCCAACTGCGAGGCCGGACCTACGCCTCGGTCTATTCGCCGGCCAACCAGCGCTACGCCTTGACCAACAACGCCCGCGTCGCCACGGTGCGCGGCGAGTTCCTGGGTGCCGGCTCGCAGGAAAAGGCCGCCCTCGTGGTCACGCAATCCGGCGACAGTTTCCGCGCCGAGGTGACGGTGCCGGTGTGGACGAGCCAGATGTGCATCAGCGATTGGTGGCAAGGCACGCCGATGCCGCTCACGCTGGCGGCGCGCACGGAAGGCGGCGAGACGGTTTTCACTGTGCAAAATTTTCTGAAGCGGCCCGTCACCCAGGTCTGGATTGCCCACGGCCACCAGCGCTATAACGTGGGTCTCCTCGGCGCGGGCGAACGCAAGGAGTTCCGTGCCGGCCAACTGAAGAGCGAACCGCTGTCGGCTTGGGTGGCCGGAGTTAGTGGTAACTTCCAGAGCGTTATCCAGCAACGCCAGTCCACCTTCGGCGAGCGGATGGCCGGGCGGCTCGAAGACGCCCCGGCGGTCAGCGCGGCGGCCAGCTTCCTGTCGCAAACGGCCCAGCACGGCAGCGCCACCCGCTTTGTCAGCCCGCCGGGCCTGGACCTCTCGCCGCTGCTGGCGCGCGGCCAGGCGGTGTTGCTGGCGTGGACGCCGGATTATTCGCCGCTCCAGCCGCTGAACCAATTCACCCCCCGCCGCAGCCACCGCGACACACTCTGGCGCGTGTCGGCGAACGTGGAGCCATGATGACTAAAACCATCGCGGTTCAAACTACTTAACAGATCAGTGTCATGGTGAACCCAAGACGATACATAGCTGTTTCTGCCGCGTTCGTACTGCTGCTTGTGGCTTGCTTGTTTTGGAACCGTGGTCATACCGGCTCTTCGATGCCGAAGCTGAGCGTGGTGTTTGTCGGGGTGACGAACAACCCGACACGGCAGATGACACCAACCCGAATCGAGTTATGCCAAGGCGCAACCGGCTTGTGTGCAATGTTCCGGGTTGCAAACATAACATCCAACCAGTTCATTTGGTTCAAGACAGCCTCAGTAGAGCAGAAGACGGAGACGGGATGGCGGCCATTCGTTCCGAGTAAGGGCTCTTGGTCGGGCATCGAGGGTCTCCTCTGGCGTCCAGGATACGCTTGCCTTGTTGCAGTTGGCTGGCCACCTGGACTTTCAACGAACGCGTCATGGCGTCTGCAAGTCAGTTATGGACGAGACCCATCCACCTTCGGGATTCTCGTAAATCAAAAACTCGAACGGGACATATTCAAGAGCGGCAGAGAGGAATCCACCGTTTCAAGCTCTGAGGTAAGTCAATGACACCTGACCGGAGTGCTCCAGCGAACTGCCGCCCCGCCGCTTCCGTCGGAAGGTGCGGGCGACTTTCAACGCGTCGGTTCCAGTTGGAGTACGTCCCCGACTGGAGCCATTGAGCTTGGAAACTTAACCCTTTAACTTTTCACCCATTTAACCCTCCATCCCCCATGTCCACAACCGAACCCCCCACCGCCCCGCCCGCTCCCGCCGTCCACACCACCGGCCTTACCCGCATGTTCGGCTCGCTCTCAGCGTTGACCGACCTCAACCTCACCGTCAACCGTGGCGATCTCTTCGGCTTCATCGGCTCCAACGGTGCCGGCAAGACCACCACGCTGCGCATCCTGTCCACGTTCCTCGCGCCTACCGCCGGCACCGCGCAAATCATGGGACACGACGTGGTGAAGGAGGCCGACGCCGTCCGCCACGTCATCGGTTACATGCCGGATTTCTTTGGCGTGTACAAAGACATGGAGGTGACGGAGTATCTGGATTTCTTCGGCGCCTGTTACAAGATTCCCACCAAGAAACGCGAGCAGACCGTCAGCGACGTGCTGGAATTGGTCGGCCTCTCGGAGAAGAAGGGCGCGCTCATCGGCGCGCTCAGCCGCGGGATGCAACAGCGGCTGGGGCTGGCCCGCGTGTTGATCCACGATCCGGCGCTCTTGCTGCTGGACGAACCGGCCAGCGGCCTGGACCCGCGCGCCCGCATCGAGTTGATGGCCATCCTCCAGGAACTGCGCCGGATGGGGAAGACGATCATCATCTCCTCGCACATCCTCCGGGAGTTGGAGACGCTGTGCAACCGCGTGGCGATCATCGAGAAGGGCCGGATGATCTACAGCGGCCCGGTGCAGGGCGTGCGCGACCAGATGAGTCCCAGCCGCATCGTCTGGGTGCGCGTGGCAGGCGATTCCGCGCCGGCGGCCGAACTGCTGCGGGCGCTGCCGGAGATCACCGAAGTCAAACCCGTGGACCACGAGCTGAAGATCACCCTGGCCGGCGCGGATACGGACCAAAGCGTCATCGCCGAAGTGCTCGTGCATGGCGGCGTGAGGCTGCTCGAACTGCGCGAAGACGAGATCGGCTTGGAGGAGGTTTTCCTCCGCGTGACGAGAGGGGAGACGCAATGAGCGCTGGCGAAGGAGACGAGGAGTCGGGAGGGGCGAAGTCTGCGGGGCCAAATCCGAAACTCGAAATCCGAAATCCGAAGGAAATCCGAAATCCGAAATCCGAAGCCGTAGTCGTCCGGTCTGGCGCAGTAGCAGCGTTCGCCACGTTCCCCCGCTCACGTGGCCCGGCTTTCGGTTCCAAGCTTAGGATTTCGGATTTCGAAATTCGGATTTCTTTCGGTTTTCGGTTTTCGGATTTGGCCCCTCGCACTTCCCCCCGCCCTCCCCATAGCGCATGAACCTCTCGCCCGTCATCGTCCGGGAGTTGCGCACTGTGGTGCGACAGCCGGGATGTTGGTGGCTGCGTTCGCTGACGGCGTTCGTCGCCGGCTGCAAGGGCTGTGAGATGCTCGCACGCTTTTCCTTTGCACCAGGGCCGGGGAGGGGAGGCCGGGCGTGGGGGCCGGCACCCGCAATCACCGGTCCCGCCCTGTTGAACGAGTTGGTCTGGCTCGCCTTCCTGGCCGCGCTGCTCATGGGCCTTGTCACAGCGAACAGCATAAACCGCGAGCGTCGCGAAGGCACGCTGGGGCTGCTGCTCCTGACCGACCTCAGCCCGGCGCAAATCGTCCGCGGCAAGCTGCTGGCCAGCGGCTTGCAGTCCTTTTTCGCGCTGCTCGCATTTGTGCCGGCGCTGATGATTCCCGTGCTAGCCGGCGGCGTGAGCGGCACGGCGGTGGTGCTGGCGGCCTGCGGTTTGGCGAACACGCTGTTCGTCTCGCTGGCAGCCGGCCTGTGGATGTCGGCGCTGTTCCGGGAACGGCTTCATGGCATGGCGGCCACTCTGGCTCTGGTCGGCGTGCTGGCGTTCGGCGCGGAGTTAGCCGCCAAGGCGGTTCTTGGGCCGCAAGCCGCGCCGCTCTTTCGACTCTTCGGATTGGCGGGCTGGACTACGGTCCTGATCCCCGGCTGGTTCTTCGCGCTGCCTTTCCCTGTAATGTCGGTGGTGGTGACGCACGGGCTAGGCTGGCTCTTCCTGCACCTGGCCGCCAGCACCCTGGCCCGCAACTGGCGGGATGCGCCGCACGAGCACTTTCGCAAGCCCGAGCCGGCCGATGATTGGTCGCCCTTGGTGGCGGCCCGCGCGTCCGCCGCCGCTCCGGTTTCGTGGCTGACCGATCCGCGGCCGTGGGACGCCGATCCCGTGCGCTGGAGGATGCGGCGGATGGGTTCCGCGGAGGCATTCGTCTGGCTGGCGGTGGGCTTGAGTTTCATCGCCCAATTCGGCCTGCTCGGCACGGTCTTCAACGTGGATGCCGGTGTCGGCGAACTCTGGGGTGCATGGTCGCTGGCGGGGATGGTTGGAATGGTGTCAACCGGCGGGCTGCTGGCCTGGGCCGGCGCACGTTTCTTTCAGGACGCCCGACGCCGGCAGGATTTGGAACTGCTGCTTACCACGCCCGTCGGTGGCCGTGACATTCTTGCCAGCCAATGGCGCGAGTTGCGCTCCCAACTCGCCTGGCCGCAGGGCTTGGTGCTGGCGCTCGCCCTGCCTGCGGGCATCGCTTTGCTGTACGCCGGATGGCAAGGCTGGTCGGAGGAAACCCGGCTCCTGCTGCCGCCGTTCTTGATCGCGCTGAACGTCGCGCTCGAACCGCTGGCGCTGTGCTGGACGGGCATGAAGTGCGGACTTCACGACCGCAACCTGCTGATCGCCGTGGTGCATACGGTGGGCATCGTGCAACTGGTGCCACTAACGCTGGCCACGGTGTTGTCGCTGTCGTGGGCCTCGCTCGCCAACACGCTGGGCCCGGAAACGGGGCTGAATTCCGCCATGTCGGCGTCCCTGCCGGTGCTGGCGTTTTTGCTCGTGAAGAACCTTGTTTTCATCGGATGGTCGCGGTTTCGCCTGCGGCGGGACTTGCGTCTCGATGCTACCTCGGCGGACGAAAACCATGACCAAGGCGTGGTCGCCTGCGTAGGACAGGCGTCGCGCCTGTCTCCATCTTTACCCCCATCCTTCGCAAAAAGATGAGCACTCATGGCCAAGAACGTCCGTCTCGGAAAACCGGCTCAGAAGATATCAGAGACAGGCGCGACGCCTGTCCTACGGCATGAACGCCCTCCCCGTCATCGTTCGTGAGCTGCGCGCCGAGGCGCGGAACCCAGCCACCTTCAGCACGCGGTTGGCGGGCGCGGCGATCTTGCTGGGTCTGCTGGCGTTTCTGTGGGGAACCACCCCCAGCGATCCAAGGCTGGGCACCGTCCTGTTTGGCGGTTTGCACTCGGCGCTGAACCTGGCGATCTGGCTGCTGGTGCCATGGTTGTCCGCAGACTGCATCAGCCGCGAGCGCCGGGAAAACACGCTGGGGCTGCTCTTTCTCACGCCGCTCAGCCCGTTCGACATCGTGGTGGCCAAAGGGCTGGTGCATGGCTGGCGGGCACTGATGCTCTGGCTGGCGGTGCTGCCGGTGCTGGCGGTGCCACTGCTGATGGGCGGCGTGAGCGGCGTCGCCGTGCTCACGTCGGTGCTGGTAAACTTCTCGGCGTTGTGCTGGGCGCTGGCGGCGGGGTTGCTGGCGTCGGCGTTCAGCCGAACGCGGTCGCAGGCGCTGGCGTTGGCGGGGTTGTTCACGCTCAGCGGCTTCCTGCTCCAGGGGTGGGTAACCGGCCTTATCTTGTATGGACACTTGATTGGGGATTATGGCTGGTCGTGGACTGATGCCATGCTTCGCGGCCTCTCGTTGAGCCTCTCGTTGAATGTGCTGGCGGTCATGGGCTGGTCGTATTTCCAAGGCATCCCGGCTGCCGGAGGCGGAGGTTCGATGGCGCTGGAACTCCTGCTGGCCTTCAGCAAAGTGGCGGTGCTGTCCGTGCTGGCGCTGGTGGTGGCGTTGTTCATCGCCGCGCGCACCATCCGGCTCAACTGGCAGGAGAAGCCGCCGGGGCCGCGTTACTTCTGGTTCCTGCGCGTCTTCTGCGAACCGTTCATCTGGCGGGCGTTTTTCAAACTCTGGATTCGCCGTAAGCTGGAGAGGAATCCCATCGGCTGGCTGGAGCAGCGGAATTGGACCGGCCGCACGGCCGTCGCGGTGTGGCTGGCGATCGTGGTGTCGTTTTACATCGCGATGCTAGGGGACACCAGCTACTACGGTCGGTTCAACACCGAGGTGCAGTTCGCCCTGGGACTGATTCTCGCGGTGGCAATGGCGTCGGTGTCGGCGGGGAGTTTCCGGCGCGAACGCGATCTCGGCGTGATGGAGCTGCTGCTCGTCACGCCGCTGCGGGAGCGGGAGCTGGCGCTGGGCCGGCTCAAGGGCATCTGGGAGCAGTTCATCCCGGCGCTTGTGCTGCTGTTGGGCCTGTGGCTGTGGATTTCTTTGAGCTTTGGCAACGGCAGCGATTGGGTGCTGATTCTCTTCTGGGGGACGACGTTTGCGAGCCTGCCGGTGACCGGGCTGTATCAGTCGCTCAAGCGGCGCGGGACACTCGGCGCGCTGATATGGACTCTCTGGCCGACGCTGTTGATGCCGCTCGGACTGGCGGTGTTGGTGCAGGGGTGGTCGCAGGTGTGGTCCGCGCAAATCGGGCTGGAAAACACCCGGGTGCTGACGTGGCTCCTGCCGATTGCCTGGCAGGCCGGCCATGCAGCTTGGAACTGGCGGCGACTCCAACACACGCTGGTGCAGCGGGCGTTCCCGATGGAGGTGCAATGAGGGAAAGGGAGAAGTCCGAAGTCCGAAGTCCGAAGTCCGAAGTGCCTCCGCGCCGGGGAAAGCTCGGGAGGAAATGCGGCGCGGCGTGTAGGACGGGCGTCGCGCCTACCTCCAGATTCAATCCCATTCCCAGCCGAGAAGTTGGCGATACGCGCCGGGCAGGCGACCTGTCCTGGCGACTTGCGAATCACTCTCCTGCCGCGGAGCGCCGGCCTCCGGCCCGGCGCGAACTCGCCAAAGCTCATCTCGCCGGGCCGGG
>CAINDV010000975.1 GCA_903847485.1 uncultured Verrucomicrobiota bacterium | reverse complement strand
TTGAGTTGGAGCAATTGCTCACGGACAATCAATACCAGTCTCTGTTGCAGTGGAACACTGCCGACACACTGGTCAAGCTCAAGGGGCAATACGTCAAGCAGGCGGAGTTGTTCGCCCAAACCGAGGCGCTGTCGCAAAGCTACCAGCGCGTCCAGAAGCTGCTGGGTGACGGCCAGCGACTTATCTTTGAGCGCGGCCAGGTCCGTGCCCGCGGTGCCCAGCGCATCCAATCGCAGCGTTACGCCGATATTAGTTTCCGCCTCTTCCGCAACGACGCGCTGCGCCGCTACCAGGCCACCTTTGATCTCGCGGCGCGCTACACTTACCTCGCCGCCAAGGCTTATGACTACGAGACTGGCCTGCTTCGTTCCGACACCGCTCGCACGCCCGGCAGTAAGTTCCTGGAAGACGTTGTGCGCGCCCGCCTGCCGGGGCGGTTCTATGTCTGGCTAGGCACCCCGATGGTCGGCGGCCCCACCGGCGAGCCGGGCTTGGCGGACATCTTGGCCCGCATGAAGGGCGATTGGGACGTGGTGAAAGGCCGCTTCGGCTTTAACAACCCGGACACGGAGATCAGCCGCTTCTCGCTGCGCTCCGAGATGTGGCGGATTTCGCCTTCGACCAGCAGCGACAGCACCTGGGCGCAGTCGCTGGATAACTGCCGGGTTGCCAACCTGCACGAGCTACCCGAGTTCATCCGCTACTGCCGGCCTTATACCGACACTACTAACGTCGAGCCAGCGCTGGTTATCCCCTTCTCCACGCTCGTCGTCGCGGGCAAGAACTACTTTGGCCACGACCTGGCCGGCGGCGACAACGCCTACGACGCCAGCCACGCCGCCACGAAGATTCGCTCCGTCGGCGTCTGGTTCCAGAACTACAGTACCGCTTTCAACACCAACAGCGTCGGCGGCGGCCTGGCCAACGAGCCGCGCGTCTATCTCATCCCCGTCGGCCAGGATGTGATGCGGTCCCCCACGCGCAACGCCGTCCAGCCCCGCTCGTGGACTGTCTTCGACCAAGCCATCCCGTTGCCCTACAACGTCGGCGGTGCCGACGTGGACAACCCGGACTGGAATCCGGTGCGCGACTCGTTACGCGAGCCGCTGGCGCAAATCCGCCGTTACGCCTCGCTGCGGGCCTACCACAACAACGGCCAGTTCGACGAGTCCGAGACCTGCACCAATGCCCGCCTGGTCGGACGCTCGGTGTGGAACTCGCGTTGGCTGCTCATCATCCCCGGCCGCACACTCCTGGCCGACCCGAACGAAGGTATCGATCGACTCGTGAATGGTGGCGCACTCGGCGACGGCACCCGCGACGGCAACGGCGTCAAAGACATTACGCTTTTCTTCCAGACCTACTCTCTCTCCGGGGAATAACCCCTCCACCTATATGAAACCAAGAATTCTACTCTCCGTGCTGGCCTTGCCCTTGGCCGCCAGCGTGATGCTTCCGGCGGCGACTTTCGCCGGTCTCCCGCAGCCTATGTGCGTTTACTACGGGCAAGCCAAGGACGGCTATGGTTTGCCCTACCTGCGAGACGCCGACGTGATCCTGCGGCACGGCACCAACGAAATCGCCCGCCAGACTATCAAAGGATCGCTGCGGCCCGGCATGAACTTCGCGCTTTACGTTCACCTGGACGCTGGCGGGACCGCTACGAGCTATTCGCCCAAGGCGCTGCGCAGCGGCGATCTGGTCTCGATCGTAGTCCGCGACCGCGACGGTGAGAAGACGGTCATGGAGAACCAAGCCGTGCCGCCCGTCGGGCAGCCCGGTGAGTTGATCCTCCGCAACGTGACAGCCGCGGAGGACACCGACAGGGACGGGTTGCCCGACCTTTGGGAGTGGGAACTCATTGCCTGGTCAGACGGGCGGCTGCGCAGCCTCACGGATGTTCGGAGCGCGGATGATTTCGATGGGGACGGGATGTCTAACTGGATGGAATACCTGGCCGGCACGTTCCCGTTCCTCGACTACGACTACCTTCGCGTTGAACAGACGGACCTCACGCCCAACCGCCGCCTGCGCCTGACTTTCCTGAGCGCGCCAGGCAAGAGTTACAGCGTGCTATGCGCCACCAACCTCACGCAGTCTGTCTGGGCACCGTGCGCCTTTGCGCCCAGCGACACCGGCTCGCTCCAGACGCTTCCGGCCGAGGGGAATGGGGATTGGTTCTCCCTCTATCTACCGATCGTAGAACCCGCCCGTTTCTTCAGCCTGATCGTCGAATGATCCTGCGGCGTGCAGCCAGCGTAGTGGGGCAGCCGCCCCGGCTGCCGTTTGGCGAATGAAGAATGAGGAATGAAGGATGAAGAATGAGGAATGCAGGACGAAGTCCCACTACTTGGCGACACTAGGTCCCAGTTCTTCATTCTTCATTCGCCACCTGGCGGCGCTGGCGCTCGCCGTCGGCCTCGGTTGGTTAGCCACGCCCGGCTTCGCGGCCCTGGTCGCCGCCGATAAGGCGGACAACAATCCCTACCCAAGCAGTCATTTTCAGCTTGGTGACAACGGCGGCTATGGTTTCTTGGGCTGGGTGGAGCTTGAGTTTGGAGGTTACAACACGGGATCGCGATACATGAAAGAACCGGGCATCCTCCCGTCTGCACGTTATGCTTGGTGGCTGGGGGGGAAGTATGTTATGGGCCGAGGGCTAACCAACGCCTTGCTCGCTGGAACTTGGCATCTGGTCGCCGTTCACAATCCCGATTTCTATCAGTACGACAATTACTTTTCGGGGTTCAACCTGAAATCCTCCACTCAGTTGACTTTTGGCGACGGTGAGTTGCTGCGGGTTATCTTCGACAAGCGCGCTTCAACCGGTATCTCGGTGTCCATCAACGGAGGGTCCAGCTACACTTTTCTGGATTGCGGCTGGACTGATGGGGATGGCGACACGAATGAATATGATGTCGGCTGGGACGGTTTTGGCAACTACACGTTGGCAGTCACCAACCTGACCGAAGGGAAAGCGGCGAGCTTTAGGGGCACGATGGCCTCTGGGGCAGTTGCCATGCTAGGCGTAGTGACCACCGGCGCAAACAATAGCAAGGGCATTGCTTTTGACGGCTTCGAAGTGAATACCGACAATTCGGAAACTTGGTTTGGTGGTGGCACCCACGAAGTTCTCATCAACGCCGCCAACGGCACGGCGGGCAGCTTTCCCGGCTGGAATCTGCGCAACATCGCCGGCAGCCTGACCATTGAAGCCACGCCTACCAGTAAGTTCACCATCAAGCTTAAGGGACCCAGTGGTGGGCCAAGCGGGTTCTCCGACAGCGGAACCTACAGTTGGGAGATCGCCTGGGCGGCGGGCAGCGTGGTGGGCTTCAACCGGATTAAGTTCGCCGTGGATGTCAGCGGCTTTGGCACTACACCCACCGGCACATTCGACGTGGTGCTTAACGGAAAATCAATCTATGTGGTTTATGCCCCGGCAGGCGGCCTTTGTACCGACACCACAGCGGCCACTTATCACCTCGGCGGCACCGGCAACACCGAAATGCACATGCTTTTTGAGAACCTTAGCGGACTGACGAGCGTGCAGGCATTGATTATGGATAACTGCTCGATCAGTTGGGTCGCCTATGCCTCTGACGATAGCCAGACGGGGTCAGGCTCTGGCGTGTCCACCAACAGCAGAACGCTGCTGCCGCTGGTGCCCAAGAAGACCACCAAGGTCGAGCTGATTGCAGTGAAGACTGGATCTGGCACAGCCACGGTAAACGCGATTGTCATGGACATTTGTGGCCGCGGCAAGTCCTTTGACCCAGTGATCACTCGGCTGGAAGTAACCACAGGCAACTTGGTCCAACAGCGCTTCACCGGTCTGCTGGCGGCGGAGCATTACCTGCAAGTCATTAACGACACGCCGGGCCTGCGCTGGCTGGAGTTGAATCTTAACGGCCATGTTTTCCGCCTGGACCCGCTGGCCGCTGGCCAGACAGTGGCGGCCGACCTCGCCGCCGCCATGGACGAAGGCGACGCCAACGTCGTTGTCCTTACCGGCGCGGGCGAGGTCGGGTCGAGCGCGCTGGTGCTGATCACCGATGCCTCATCGGGCAATCTGGTCGAACTAACCGAAATCGTGAAACTAACCCTGAGCCACACCGCCAGCGGCTTGCTGCTCTCGTGGCCGGAGCCGCTGGTGGGCTGGCAGTTGCAAGCCAGCACCGCTGCCGATGCGAACTGGTCGGACGTGACCAATGCTCCTGTGACCGTGGCCGGTCAACTGACCGTGCCGGTGCTGACGGCGAGCCACGCGCAATTCTATCGTCTGCGCAGCCCAACCGGAGTGGCCCGCAGCGCCACGAGTGCGACGACCCGCGAACCTGGAACCGTCCGCTTGCGCTCCACCACTAACCCAGTTCAACCCACCCAACGCAATTCCGACGGCGTCCTCTGGTAACCAAAACCGACGCCCGGCGCGCGAAATTACAACCGGTCCACGCCGAAGCGGCCGCGCCGGCACTGGCGGCGCTCCTGAAAGCCAAGGCGGAACTGGTCGCGCTGGACGCCAGCATTCCGGCAACATCCTGCGCTTGGACCGCAAACTCGAAAAACTCACCGGCTTGGAATCCCGCGTCACCATCCTCGGCTATGTGCAACGCGGCGGCGCGCCCTCGGCGGTGGACCGCCCGCTCGCCACCCGCTTAACTTTGCGGCAAGCGAAAGAATATCAATATCGAAAAGTCACCCGAAAACACGCTCCCCACGCACTTTTGTCGCGCTTTTGGAAAATAAGGTGATGATCAGGGCGGCCGACAAATCGGGTGCATCCGGCGCGGCCATCGGTTAACTTGCGCCCGCGTCGCGCCGCCGTCCCACTGACCGCAGCGCGCAGCGGAAAACCGATTTGCCATGCTAACTGCCGATTCACAGCCCGCCCCGGCGGCCCCGCTGCCCCAGGAAATTCCTCTGGCGGCCCGCGAGCGTTTTCGCCGCGCCTGCCGCTGCCTGCCCGTGGACCGCCCTCCGGTCTGGCTCATGCGCCAGGCTGGCCGCGCCTTGCCTGAATACCGCAAGCTCAAGGAGACCTACACCTTCGTTCAACTCGTCCAGAACCCAGAACTGGCCGTGGAAGTCACGCTCCAGCCGGTGCGGCGATTTGGCTTCGACGCCGCGATCCTCTTCAGCGACATCCTCGTAATTCCCGAGGCGCTGGGACAGACCTACCATTTCCGCGAAACCGGCGGCGTGGTGATGGATTTCGCCGTGCGCTCCGCCGCCGACATCGCCAAGCTCTCCGTCGAGCAAGTATGCGAGCGGCTCAGCTACGTGGACAAGGCGCTGCGTTTGCTGCGCAAGGAACTCGGCGACGAAACTGCGCTGCTGGGCTTCAGCGGCTCGCCGTGGACGCTGGCGACGTTCATGATGGAAGGTGCCAGCGTTCCGAAATACAGCCGCGCCCTCGCGCTGTTCCAGGAGGACCGGAAGACTTACTACGCCCTCGCCGAAAAGCTCACCGCCGCCGTCACCGCCTACCTCCGGATGCAGATTGCCACCGGCATTGATGCGCTCCAGCTTTTCGACAGTCATGGCGGGCACCTCTCGCCGCAGGATTTTCAGGAGGCTTCCGGTCGCTGGATGAAGGATATCGTGACTGAACTCCGAAGTCCGAAGTCCGAAGTCCGAAGTGACGCGGATCAATCGGCAATCGGCAATCGGCAATCGGCAATCCCCATCATCGTCTTCAGCCTCGGCACGCACGCCAACTGGCCCGATCTCATCGCCACCGGCGCCGACGTGCTCGGCGTGGATTGGCAAAGTTCTCTCGCCCAAGTCCGTCAGGTCGTTCCCGAAACCATCGCCCTGCAAGGCAACCTTCCGCCCGCGCTAGTCGCCGAGTCCACGCCCGAAGTCGTCGGCACCGAAACCCGCCGCGTGCTCGACGAAATGCGCGGTCGTCCCGGCCATATCTTCAACCTCGGCCACGGCCTGACGCCAACGGCGAAGTTGGAAAACATCGCCGCCTTGGTGGAAACTGTGCGCAGTTACCGATGATCGGGGCAATTCAACGCAAAGATCAAGAGCGGCAGAAGGCTGCCGTGCTTCAAGACGCTGGCGCACCCAGTTGGCGCCTTTCGTCAGCGCTTCGCCAACCACCGCAAACGGCAACGTGTTCAAAGTCTCGTCGCTGTGCAGGGTTCACCTTCACGGAACTCCTCGTCGTTCTCACCGTGGCGGGATCGCTGCTGTTGGTGGGACTCATCCTGCTGGCGCCGGCTGACACAAAGAAGGCCCGTCGCATCAACTGCCTCAATAACCTCAAGCAGGTTGGTACCGCCTTTAACCTTTGGGCCGGCGATAACCTTGCATTCCCGACGCACGTTCCGACGAATCGCGGCGGCGCCTCGGAACTGGTGGGCGGTGGAGAGGTCTGGTTGGTGTTTCGAACGATGTCGAATGAGTTGAACACACCCAAGATCGTCCTGTGTCCTTCGGACACCCGCTGGATGGCCGTCAGCTTCGATGTGTTGTACAACACCAACATCAGTTACTTCATAGGACTCGATGCCGTCCCGGAGAGACCAGGAAGCCTTCTCACCGGGGACCGCAATTTGGAAGTCACAGGCAAGCCAGCGTCCGCGGGGCAACTCACGCTGCTGGCTGGCGAGCGCGTGGGATGGACGAAAGCGCAGCACGTTCGTTGCGGAAATATCGGTCTGGCAGACGGCAGCGTGCAACAACTGAGCAACGCAGGTTTGCAGGAATTCTTCCGCCAACAGCAACCAGCCACCAACCCCCATCGTGCTTCCATGAGTCACCCTGCTAGTCACCGCAACTCCTGCCTCCCCGCGCCCCCGCCAGCAGACGGCGATTCGGCCCACGCGCCAGCGGACTCCCGCGCTCCGGTTGCCGACGCACTGCTTCTTCGGATTTCGGTTTTCGGATTTCTTTCGGACTTCGGATTTCGGACTTCGGACTTTCCCTCGTCATGACCACCCTCCCCGTCAACCTCTCCCTCGTCGAGAAATACAACCAGCCCGGCCCGCGCTACACCAGCTATCCGCCGGCCACGAAGTTCGTGGACACGATCCCCTGGGACGCCCTCGCCCAGCGCATCGCCGCCAACAACCAGACCGAGCGCGACCTCTCGCTCTACTTCCACATCCCGTTCTGCGAGACGCTCTGCTGGTTCTGCGGCTGCACCACCGTCATCACGCTTAACCACGACCGCGGCATGGGCTACGTGGAGGCGCTGGGCCGCGAAGTCGCCGCAATGGCGCCCCTGATGAACCCCAAGCGCAAAGCCGTCCAGCTCCACTTCGGCGGCGGCTCGCCTACGTTTTTGCGACCCGACGAAATCCGCCGCCTCGGCGAGCACATTCACAAGCGCTTCACTTTCGCGCCCGACATCGAAGCCAGCGTCGAAGTGGACCCGCGCCGGCTCACCCGCGATCACCTCGTCGCGCTGCGCGAGATCGGCTTCAACCGCGCCTCGATGGGCGTGCAGGACTTCAACCCCGCTGTGCAGGAAGCCGTCCACCGCATCCAACCCGTCGCCATGACCCAGCAAGCCGTGGTTTGGATGCGCGAAC
Source organism: uncultured Verrucomicrobiota bacterium (assembly GCA_903847485.1). Taxonomy (GTDB): domain Bacteria; phylum Verrucomicrobiota; class Verrucomicrobiia; order Limisphaerales; family JAJXZI01; genus CAINDV01. The sequence continues at coordinate 59 of CAINDV010000975.1, read as the reverse complement.
TCGGCTTCAACTCCATCAACCTCGACCTCATCTACGGCCTGCCGCATCAGACCGTCGCC
>CAINDV010000974.1 GCA_903847485.1 uncultured Verrucomicrobiota bacterium | reverse complement strand
GCTCCGCCTTGGTTGCGGCTTCGCAGGAGCGTCGCCCTACCGCCTGTCGTCGGAGTTTTGCACGAGCCTCTTCGGCTTTCGGATTTCGAGTTTCGGATTTCCCGCGCCACCAGCCGGTTTTGCCTTTCCAAAGCCCGCACCGTGGGTTTAAGCTGCGTCCGCATGAAAATCTTGATCAGCTTGACGATAGCCCTGTTCGTGACTTTCCAGGCTTTGGCCCAGGAACCACAATCCATTCCACTCTGGCCCGACGCCCCTCCCGGCGCGCTGGGCACTGACGGCAAGGACATCCCGACACTCACCCCGTATCTGGCCAAGCCTGAGAAGGCCACCGGCGCAGCCGTGGTGATCTGCCCCGGCGGCGGCTACGGCGGACTCGCGGGGCATGAGGGCAAGGATTACGCGCTCTGGCTCAACGAGCAGGGCATCGCCGGGTTTGTGCTCAAGTATCGCCTCGGCAGCGCCGGCTACCGGCATCCCGTGATGCTCGGCGACGCCGCCCGCGCTGTCCGGCTGGTCCGCGCCCGGGCCGCCGAATGGCAGGTGGATCCCAAGCGCGTCGGCATCATGGGCTCGTCGGCCGGCGGGCACCTGGCCTCTACATTGTTGACCCATTTCGACGCTGGCGACGCCAGCGCCACCGACGTCGTCGAGCGCCAGAGTTCGCGCCCGGATGTGGGCATCTTGTGTTACGCGGTCATTTCCATGGGGACTAACACGCACCAAGGATCGAAGAACAACCTACTCGGCAAAGACCCTTCCGCTGAGCTAGTGAAGCTGCTTTCCAACGAACTCCAAGTCACCCCGCAGACTCCACCATGCTTTCTCTGGCACACTTGGGAAGACGGTGCCGTGAAGGTGGAAAACACGCTGGAGTTCGCCCTGGCGCTGCGCCGGGCCGGGGTGCGGTTCGATTTGCACATCTACGAAAAAGGTGGTCATGGCCTCGGCCTGGGCGGTCGCGTGGATGACCCGACTAAGTGGCTGGATTGGACGCGCGACTGCGCCTCGTGGCTCAAGGTGGAAGGTTTCGGGCGGAAGTAGCGGAGCCGGCTGGCGCACCAGCGGCGCGGAATCGCGCGGAACGAAGGGATGCGCCCAACTCCCGACGATGGGGAGTTATAGACCGGGGCTGAAAATGTAATTGTTTGGCGGCGCGCTTTCGCTTACCAATGGTCCCGTCACAAGAAAGACACCAACTATGACTAAACTATTACTGCTCGTCGCCTTGGTCCTGATCGGGCTACTGTTCTTCGCCTTCCTGTTCGTCATGGGGGCTTACAACAAGCTCGTAACACTGCGGAACCGTTTCAAGAACGCCTTCGCGCAGATTGATGTCCAACTCAAGCGCCGTTACGACCTCATCCCCAATCTGGTCGAAACCGCCAAGGGCTACCTGAAACACGAGCGCGGCACGCTCGAAGCCGTCATCGTCGCGCGCAACGCCGCTTCCAGCGCCAGCACCCGCGCGGCCGCCAACCCCGGCGACCCCGCCGCCATGCGCGAACTCGCCGGTGCCGAAGCCAACCTCGGCGGCGTGTTGGGCCGGCTGTTCGCCCTGTCCGAGGCCTATCCCGATCTCAAGGCCAACACGACCATGTTGAGTCTCATGGAGGAACTTACTTCCACCGAGAACAAGGTCGCCTTCGCCCGCCAGGCTTACAACGACGCGGTCATGGCCTATAACACGAAGCGAGAGATGTTCCCGTCGAACCTGATCGCCAACACCTTCAACTTCGGACCGGCTGAACTGTTCGTCATTGATAAGCCGGAGCAGAAGGAAGCGCCGAGAGTTACCTTCTAAGCCGCCACCAAGCCGTAGGACTGGCGTCGTGCCGGTCTCTAACTTCACCGGCTCAAGCTCCGGCCCGACGTTCCCAATGACTAGACTAACCAAAGTCACTCCACGGTGAACGTGGCTTTGAGGGTGGAGACAGGCGCGACGCCTATCCTGCCTACGCCGCCGCACTCGTGTAACTCATGGACTTCTTTCACCAACAGGATCAAGCCCGTCGCAAGACCTCGTGGTTCGTCGGGTATTTCGTGGTAGCCACCGTCCTCATTGTCCTAGCGGTCCACGTCGCGGTGTCGCTCATTTTCTTCGCCGGCACTCAGGGCCGGCACCGCCACCAGCAGACCTATCTGCTGGAAAATGACGGCACCGTCAGCCAGTCATCCCGGCGCAGCGGGCCGATGGGTGCCTTGGGCAACCTGGAGATTTTCGGCTGGGCTTCCATTGGCACGCTGGCCCTCATCATCGGCGGCAGCCTGTGGCGCTTCACCCAGCTTGCCGGCGGCGGTGCCTCCGTGGCTTCCATGCTCGGTGGCCGCCCCATCAACTCCTCGACCACCGATCCAGACGAGCGCAAAGTGCTCAACGTGGTGGAAGAAATGGCCATCGCCTCCGGCGTGCCGGTGCCCAAGGTCTATCTGCTGGCGAGGGAAAAAGGCATCAACGCCTTCGCCGCTGGCTACAAGCCCGGCGACGCCGTCATCGGCGTAACGCAAGGCTGCGTGCGGCTGCTCACGCGCGACGAATTGCAGGGCGTCGTGGCGCATGAATTCAGCCACATCCTCAACGGCGACATGCGCCTGAATATCCGCCTCATCGCGTGGATATTCGGCATCATGGGCCTGGCGCTCGTCGGACGCATCCTGCTTGAAATGCGCTCTCGGAGCAGCCGCGACAAGAACCCGCTGCCGCTGCTCGGCTTGGCGCTGCTGCTCATCGGCTGGATCGGCGTGT
>CAINDV010000973.1 GCA_903847485.1 uncultured Verrucomicrobiota bacterium | reverse complement strand
GGCGGGGTGCCTTCCCCCGGCGGCCCGAGCTGGTCTGGCTTGCCTTCGTCCCAGCCCGGCCCTGAACTCGGTAGTGGCACCGGCATCCTGCCGGTGCGGATCGCCCCGGCTGGAAGCCGGGGCCACTACACTGCAAGTGGAAGGAGTTATTACGAACCTCAATAACCGTTTGGTTAAATGGTTGAAAAGTTAAATGGGTTAAATGGCTAGAAGGTCGTTTGGCCCCATTTAACCTTCTAACCCATTTAACCTTTTAAGCAATCTGTTAACGACGTTCGTTATAGTGGAACGAGGTTTTCGGCGGGCCGCCGAAAACGGCACGCCCGCGGCGGGCGCTCCCCGGAGCGCCGGGCGGCGCCCGGTTCCAAGCTCAGAGTTCGGGCTTAGTTGAGGCATTCGTGGGGGCGGGCTGTCCCACTGCCGCCTGGCTGACATCATTGGTGGTAAAACGGATGTACGGAAAACACTCCGGGATATGAGAGTCCCAGACGCCGTGACGGCTCCAGAACCAGCCGCCGGAGTCTTGCGCGGGAGGGGCTTCTTTGTATTGATTGAAGCGCGAGAAATCCATGCGCCAGACGTCCCCTTCCTTAGGTGGCAGCGAGCGCCCATCGGTGGCCAGCCACTTCATACTCTGCCACGGGAACGCGAGTTCCACCGTCCAACCCCGGTCGCGGTCGGCGTCGTTGTTGATGGTGCCGTCCACATGGACGGCTTTCTTCAGGCCGGGGAAAGTATGTTGGAAATTCCCCAGCCGCCCGCCGCGACGGTGGTTCGTAAATGCCACGCCGTTAAAAGGAACGAGCTTCGAGCGCTCGAACTCGGGCAGCTTGGACAGCCCGGATCGCTCATATGTGTCTTCCCATACAAAGAAGACTTCGTAGCAGGTGTTGAAGGCGTTGAGTTCGAATTCATAGTAGGCGTCCGGCCCAGCGATGAAACACTCCACGTCGTTATCCTGGTAGATGAGGTCATTGTGGTTGGTGAACTTCGCACGGACCAGCGGCTCTTCAATCCGGTAAGCGACGTAGAGATACTCTTCGTCCCAAAGCACCGAGGCGCGAGTGTCGTGGATGACTGGCTGACCAGTAAGTATGTCGCTGAAGCGCGGCGAGCGCGGGGCTTGCTGCCAGGCTGGTTCGTCCAACCGTCCGTCAATGCGAATCGGTTCAGTTATATGGTAAGCCGTGTAGCGGGCGATCTCGTTTTCGGGACACGGAAACTTCCACTCCGCTGCGTCTCCTGAAACCAGGGTAAGCAGCGAGAAGCACAAGCTCCGGGTCATGAACTGTAACGAGGTGGTCAACGTGCAGCCGGCTCTGCTCCGGGCAAGGCGATCTCGGCGGTGAACGCCAATTCCGGATCGCCACGGCGTTGCAGTGTTTCGCAAAGCGTGCGGAGGCTGGGCTTGAGTTGGTAGGTGCTGGTCTTGCCGTTGAGTTCGAGCGCGACGGGCTTGGTGAAATCAATGAGCCGGCTGTCGAGTAGAATAGAGGCCGACGGGAGGTTAGTCGGCATGGTGGCAGTCAATTGATTATCCCGGCAGGTGACGTCTATTTGTGCTCCAGGGTCCGGCGAAGGCACATGGAGCCAGAAGTAGTCGTGGATGACGCCGTCGCTCAGGCGCCAGGTCAGTTCGCGGGGCACGGGATTGCGCACCGCAGAATACATATCTGCAATCTTATCCCGGTCAGGCAACCCGGAGTGCGGGTGATCGGCGATGATTTGGACCGTGACGGGATAGATGTCGGTCCGCTCGCCGCGCAGCTTCTGGACTTCCTTCGCGAAGTTCTGGATGCGGTCATAGCGGCCATACATCGTGTCCTTTTCGCCTACCATGCAGCTAAAGACGGTGTTCCGCAGGGTGATAGGTCCGGCCCCATCCGCCGGGGCGGCGGCGCTGGCGTGAATGGCGGCGAAATGATCCGGCATCTTCGGCCCAATGGCGAACGCGCCATAGCCGCCGTGCGAATAGCCCATGATGAATTCCTTGTTAGGATCCACGTCGCCGAAGAGCAGGAACTGGCGGAGGAGGTTCTTGATGAGCGGATAAGCGTAGCCGGTGTAGAACCCGTTCCAGGTGTTGTCCGGCGCACGCAAAGCTATGTAGATGTAGCCCCCGGCTTCGGGATGATCTCGGTAGTAGTATTGCATCTGCCGCCACTGGCTGTCGTTCAGTTCCTGCGGCGCGCCACCGCCGCCGTGCATCGCGATAAAGAGTGCCCAGCCATTGGTGGGGCGTGTGCCGACAGTCTTCATGGTATAAGGGCTGAGATGGTTTTCGAAGCGAACCTGCCGGGCGTCGAAATCCAGCTTGAGCGCGGCGTGAATGGGTGCCGCACAGAAGGACTGCCAGGCAGCCTGTCGCACTGCGGGTTCATTGCTGCGGAGCAACTCTTCGAGGTTGCCGGAGAATTTCCAAGTGGCTTGCTCGTTGGTCGAGGCCGTGAAGAACGCCGTGAGCGCCTCCTTGAGCCGAGTCTGATCTTCCGGCGAAAGCGGTTGGGTGACGGGCGGCGGAAGGTAGCGAGGCGGTGAGAGCACCGGCACGGCGGGAATTCCGCCGAGGAAGACGGCTAACCGATCCTGGGTGTTGGTTCCCGTGGTGTAGCACTGACGACGCCTTTGGCCGTCGAGTTCCGCCTCGATCACGTAAGTCCGTTGCTTCGGCACTGTGAAGGACAAGCGGTCGTTCCTGTCGGCGGTTCCTCCTTTGCTAGTGCCGTCGAATCGCACGGCCTGGTCCGCGGCGTCGGTCACCGTGACCTGGGCGGCAACCCGATTGCCCACCGGTCGGTCGAACACGTCAATCGCCAGGCGCAGTCCGGATGCCTCCACCGGTGGGGCATTTACAGCGGGAGTCCCGCCCAGGACAACGGACACTCGATCCTCGGTGTTAGTTCCAGCGGTATAATCCTGGCGGCGTTTTTGGTCATCGAGTTCCGCCTCGATCACATAAGTCCGCTGCTTCGGCAGTTGGAAGAATAAATGGTCGTTCATGTCGGCGGTTTCTCCCTTGCTGGCACCCTCGAATCGCACGGCCGAGTCCGCTGCATCGGTTACCGTGACCTTGGCCACAACGCGACCACCCATAGGCCGGTCGAACACATCCAGCATCAGGCGCAGTCCGGTAACCTCCACCGGCTTAGTTTTGGCGGCGTAGCGGTCGGTAACATTGACCGCGCTGACATAGTCGGCCCGCCGCGCCCAAGACAGGGGAAAGGTTAGTCCGGTCCGCTTGAAACTGCTGGCATAAATGGCGCGGTCGCGGTCGTCCTTCACGGCTTGGGAAGCGTTGCCGACAAACCAACCCCGGTCGAGGCCTTCGGGACTCTGCTCCGCCGCGCCCGTGAAGTGCCAGTCGCCGTCCCAGATTTCCACCCAAGTGTGATTGCCACTGTTATTACTCCAGAGCGGCGTGCCCGCAATGCGGGCCGGCACCCCGACGGCACGACAAGCATCCACGAGGAGAATAGACAAACCGGTGCAAGTCGCCACGCCCGTCTCCATCGTCTCGAACGGGCCTTGGTCCGGTGCCCGACGCGCCCTCGAATACTTCACCTTGAGTAGCTTGAAGAGTTGCTGGTTTAGGGCCTTGCCCGCCTCCGCCGGCGTCTTACAGTCCTTCACCAGCGGCAGGGAAATGTCATAGAGGCGCTTCCGCCAATTGTCCCGCGGCTCACTCACGCTGGCGTAGGGCAGAATATCGTTAAGGAAGATCTCGGACGGGATGCTCTTCGCCCACGGCGCTTCCTGCATGGCTTGGTAGGCCAGCGAAAGATTGTCCAGCAGGAACTCGGCAGAGAGCGCCTGCAAATCTCGCGGTGGCATGTTCGTCAGCAGGAACTGAAGACCTTCACGCTGGCTTTCGGGTGCCCGTTCGAGCGCCTGCACCAATGCCTGGCGGTTAGTCCCGGCTTGGGTCAGCACGGATTCCGCCGCCTCGGACCACCACCGGGCCGCAGGCGTTTCGGGTGCCGTCTGTGCCATCCCTCTCCCGCAACCAATGAGGAGCAGCAGAAAGGAAAGCAGGTGGCAAACCAACGGACCAGGGACGTGCCGGTGCCATCCGGTTGGCGCGGTTGGCATGAGTGCATAGGTTCTAGGAGTGTTCATGGTATTGTTCCGACTAGGTTGGATAGCTGCTAGTGTTTTACTGAATTCGAAAAGGTACGGTATTGTCATGTCATTGTCCTGCTTGAGATCACTTAGCAGGACATCTCGTTGGTTCACTGTTCGCGGTGGTTGGCCCACCGCAAACAGTGATCGCGTGCGAGTTATCAAAGTGCCCATTCCTTCCGGTACTCGCGGTGCAGGAGCTGGCTGGCCGCTGGGGAATTCAGCACCTTCCCGCTGAGCGTATCGTATTCGACCGGCCCGTCCACGAGAGTCGCCAGGTTGACGAGTTGCAAGAGCTCGGTCAAAGGACCGCCGATGTCGAAACCGGAGAAAGTCTTGCCGTTGCCTTGGCACGCCTGGACCCATTCAGCGTGATGACTGCTACATTGGGGGATGGTCTGGGGCGGGCCGCCTTTGACATCCTTGAACCTATCTTCCGGCAGGAGGGCGTAGCGCGTGTTCCAAGGGCAGTCAGAGTAGATGGATCCTTTCGAGCCGACTAACAAATCGCCCCAATCGCCGCGCGGATAGCCCAGCATCAGCGCCTCGGAAGGCTTTTCCGCGGCGTAGAGAGTCAGCTTGACCGGCGGCAGATCACCACGAGCCGGTAACTCCATCACTGCCCGCATGGAAGTCGGATAGCCCTCCGGGTTCACTTCCGACGGCTTGGCTTCGACGCGAATGACGATCTGCGGCGGCGGATTACTACCTGGGAAGTTCCACAGTTGATCGAGGCGCAGCGCGCGAAACATAAGGTTGCCCGTGTGACACCCAAAGTCGCCGACAATCCCGCTCCCGAACGCGCGCCAGGCTCGCCACTTACCCGGCAGGTAACAGGAGTTATAGGGGCGTTCCGCCGCCGGTCCCAGCCAGAGATCCCAAGCCAAGGTCTCGGGCACTGACGGTGCGTCGGTCGGTCGCGTCTGCGGCCCGTTCCCGCCGCCGAACCAGACATGCGCCTCGCGGACCTCGCCAATGGTGCCGAGCCAGACGAACTCCACCGCCCGCCGGAGTCCGTTCGCGGCCGAGCCTTGGTTGCCCATCTGGGTTACCACTTTGTGCTTCTGCGCGGTCTGCCTCATGACTCGTGCTTCCTGCACAGTGCGGGCGAGAGGCTTCTCGCAATAGACGTGCTTGCCGAGTTTCATCGCGGCCACCGCCGCCACGGCATGAGTATGATCGGGCGTGGACACCACCACGGCGTCAATCTGTTTGGGCATCTCGTCCAGCATCCGCCGGAAATCCTTGAACGGCTTGGCCTGCGGAAACTTTTGGAAAGTGCCCGCCGCGTAAGCCTGATCCACGTCGCACAGGGCCACAATGTTCTGGCCCAGGTTGGCGACGGTTTCGATATTGCCCCGGCCTTGCCCGCTGATGCCAATACCCGCCACGTTCAATTTGCTGTTGGCTTCGTAAGCAAAGGCCAGCCGGGTGTCGCGCAAGATGAGCAGTCCGGCGCCGCCGAACGCTGAGTTCCGCAGGAAGTTCCGTCGTGTAAGTGAAGTCTTCATTCGTCGTCCTATGGTATCTGTGTCTTTGAGATTCGCCACATCAATCATAACTCTGGTCGTTAGCAGGATCGCACCGGTTAGGCGTGAAGCTCATAACCTTTCCGCCGTGGCCGACTTATGAGCGCGTCGGCTTGCTGGTCGCCAATGAAAGCTTCCTTCACCGGATCCCAGCGCAGCTTGCGCTTAAGCAGCATGGCGAGGTTGCATAAGTGGCAGGAGGTCAGTTCCCGGTGATGGCTCCAGACATCGGACACCGGTTCCTTCCGCGCCTTAACGCACTCAAAGAAATTGACCATGTGCCCGCGCCGCGGCATCCCTTTGTAGAGTTTGTCCAGCTCCGAGTTCAGCCAGCGCTGGTCGTCGTCGGTTAGTCCATCAATCATCGGACCCGTCAACCTATCCCTGTTAACGAAAATCTCTCCCTTGTCACCCTTGAACCAGATTCCGTTGTCGGGCCCATCCTGCACGATGATCTTTGACCCGCTGTCGAAGGCCAGGTTGACTTTGAACTCGGTGGCGGTGTTATAGCCATCCACGAGCTTCTGTTGGCCGGCGAAAAAAGCGACGGGGTCGAAGTTATCGGGAAGGTTGGGAAACTGGCCCGCGCCATCAATCTCGATTGGGCCGGTGTGCTCCGCTCCCAACCCCCACTGTGCAATGTCAATATGGTGCGCACCCCAGTCAGTAAGTTTGCCGCCGGAGTATTCCAGCCACCAGCGGAACTCGCCGTGGCAACGCTCGCGGATGTAGGGAACCATGGGCGCCTGACCCAACCAATAATCCCAGTCGAGTGAGGAGGGCGGCGGACTACCCGCAAAAGGCCCACCTTTGGGCGCCCCACCAATGGAGCAAGTAGCGGTGAGCACTTTGCCCAGCCGCCCGCTGCGGGCAAGGGCAATGGCTGAGAGAAACCTCTTATCACTGCGCTGCTGAGTGCCGACTTGGAAGACTCGTTTGGTTTTCTTGACCACCTGGCAGATAAGTTTGCCCTCGTCAATCGTCAGGGTCAGCGGCTTCTCGCAATAGACATCGCGGCCGCTCTGAAGCGCGGCGATAGCAATGGCCGCGTGCCAGTGATCCGGGGTGCCGATGGTCACCACATCAATATCCTTGCGCTCGAATAGCTTCCGGTAGTCGCCATAGGTGGCGCACCGGCCCTCATACTTGGCGGCGAACTTCTCCGCGCGCTCCCGGTCCACGTCGCAGCAGGCCACCATATTACCCAACTGTCCGGCCGCGTGACCGATGCCGGAGCCTTGGCCGCCCACGCCGATAGCCGCGACATTGAGTTTCCCGTTGGGTGACGCAGCCGCTCGGGCAACTGTGCCGCTCCAGAGCGCCGGCGCGGCGGCGGTCCCGGCGAACAGGGCGGTTGATTTCAGGAAATCGCGCCGGCTTTGCTGCGCCTTGGTCAGCCGGGCTGCGGGATACATACTGCGGTCACTGATCGTTTCTTTTGTGCTCATAATTACTGCGTGTGGTTACGTGTTTAGTTTGTTCAAAGTGTCTTGGAAGCTCAATTCCAGCCCCGTTTTGGGACTGCGGAACTGGCTGGCCCCGAGAGTTCATTGCGGCTGCCCCTGTACTAATCCAACGTCTATGAAATGGCCAGCTTTATTCTGGCGGCAACGTACGGCGACCAGATTGGGGCCAGCCCGGAGGGTCTTCTCCGCCGCTGGCTGGAGGTCCAGTTCTTCGTAATCCGCGTTGCGCCCGACCATTCTCAACGCCAGCACTCCATTGAGGTAAATCTCGACCTCCGCCTCGTTACCGACCTTTAGTGCCAGATTACGCAAGTCGCCCTCGCGGAGGATAACTTGTCGCCGCAGCCAGATGTCTTCGGTGTTCCAAACAGTGCGCGCCGTCCAGTTAGTGCGGTTGGCCGCGCCGAATCCAGCGGGGCCTTGCGGCCACTTCGTGTCGTCAAAGTCAGGCTTGGCCCAGTCATCCGCTGGCAGTTCCAACGTGTAACGCCACCTCACCGGCTCGGCCTCGGCGGTAGGCGCAATCGTCACGAAAGTTGGCGGCGGGGCAAATATGCCTTGGTGGGCCGCCTTCACTTGTTTCCCGTCCACCTTCTCGACTTTACGGTCATAAGTCAGCAGCCCGTTGCACTCAGTCTCAACGTCCGTCAACTGCGTATAGACAGCGGCGCAAAGGCCGGATCCCTCCTTAAGCTGCCAGACCTTGCGCCAAAGATCGAGATACTTGCGAGTTAGCTCCTTGGGACCGGACGTGGCCCGGTAGCCCCAAGTGGCGGCTTCCACCCAGGCGTGACCGGGAATTCCCAGCCCCAGCCCGCCGAACTCGCCCAGCACCGCGCCGCGGTGAGCTTCGCGTTCTGGCGCGACCGGCCCGGGATAACTATGCGCGTCCACAATGTCGCCCACCTGTTGGTCATGCCAGCCGCTGGTGCTGTTGACGAGGCGCGAAGGATCGAGTTCCTTCACCCATTTCGTCAAACGCGGCGCGTCGTACTGGCCCCACCCTTCGTTAAAAACAACCCACATAACGATGGACGGATGGTTATAGTGTGTCTCAATCATTGCTTTAAGTTCCGTCTCGAACTCTTGCGCTGCCACGGGAGTAGTTACCGCGCCATCTCTGTCCTTGCTCGCCGCCGTGCCTCCGTCGCCGCACGGCATATCCTGCCAGACAAGCAAGCCCAGCTTGTCACACCAGTAAAACCACCGCGCCGGCTCCACCTTGAGATGCTTGCGAACCATGTTGAAACCGAGCTGCTTCATCGCCTCAATATCAAAGCGCAGCGCCTCATCTGTGGGTGCCGTGTAAAGGCCGTCGGGCCAGAAACCCTGATCCAGCGGACCGGACTGGAAGATGAACTTTCCGTTGAGCAGGATGCGCGTGATGCCCGCCGCATCCTTGCCGATTGAGATCTTGCGCATGCCGAAGTAACTGGTGACCGAATCATCACCTAACTTAACCTTAAGGGTATAAAGGAACGGATCGTCAGGTGTCCACAGCCGCGCATTCTTGACCGGCAACACCAACTCGTCGCCCGGCTTACCACTGACTTGCCCCACCACTTTCTCGCCATCCAACGCCACCACCCTGACCGTGGCATCCGGCTCCGCGCTCGGGGCCACGACCCGTAGTCGTAACACTCTGGCATCCACGTCCGGTGTGATCTTCAAAGTCTCGATGTAACTTGCCGGCACCGCCTCCAGCCAAATCGTCTGCCAGATGCCCGAGGAGGCGGTGTAGGCGATGCCGCCGGGTTTGGTGAATTTCCGGTAGTTTTGCTTGCCATCCGGTTGATAACCAGCAATGCCCGGGTCAAAAACCGCCACAGTTAGTTCGTTCTCAGCGCCAGGCTTGACGGCTTCGGTAATGTCGAAAGTAAAAGCGTCGTAACCACCCCGGTGCTCGCCGACGGCCTTGCCATTGACCCATGCCTTGGTCTCCCAATCCACGGCTCCGAAGTGCAAGAGCAGACGTTTGCGACCAGTGAGGTCCGGGGATTTGAGGGTGCGGTGGTACCAAAGCTGATTGGTCGGCGTCAGTAATCTCCTAACACCCGACAGCGCGGATTCGACCGGGAAAGGCACGAGAATCTTACCTTCATACCTTTCCGGTGCCGAACTCCCCGGCGGCTGAATGGCATAGTCCCACAATCCGTTAAGATTCATCCACTCCGGCCGCACCATTTGCGGGCGCGGATACTCAGGCAGTGGCTTTCTTGGGTCCACATCGGCAGCCCACTTCGTCATGAGGTGGCCCGCCACGGGCTGCCAGTCGGCGGCTTGGGCCGGGCACCAGAGGAAATGGACAAACACTGCAATAAGGATGAGTCGGAGTTTCATGTCTGATATGACTACCCGTTTGTCTTGTTATGCGGTTCAGCCTTGTCGGTGAGTCTAGGACTACCGTTGCTCTCCGTCCCAACTGAAGCTCTTCCCCTTCCCAATCGTAATGCCGCGGGTCTGTTCACCGTAACGAACGCGAGTCGGATTGCCGTTCAGCGAGCGGATGACTGCTTTGGTAAGTCCTCCGTCTTTCCAGTGGATATCCACTTCAAAACCGCCGCGGGCGCGCAAGCCAGTTACGGAGCCAGTTGGCCAAGCTTTCGGCAACGCGGGCAAGAGATGAATTTCTCCCGCCTGGCTTTGGAGGAGCATCTCCGCGATGCCCGCCGTCGCGCCGAAGTTGCCGTCAATTTGGAAAGGTGGATGCGTGTCGAATAGATTGGGCAGCGTGCCCTTTTTCAGCAGGTTATTCAGCATCAGATAGGCGTGGTCGCCGTCCTGCAGTCGCGCCCAGAAATTCACCTTCCACGCCATGCTCCACCCGGTGCCACCATCGCCGCGACTAAGGAGAGACTTCGTAGCCGCTTCGAAGAGTTCCGGCGTGCCCGTTCGGGTGATCTGCTGCCCAGGATGCAGTCCGAATAGATGCGACGTGTGGCGGTGGCGCGGATCGGTTTCGGCATAGTCCTCGACCCACTCCTGTAAGCGACCGGTCTGCGGACTGATTTGCAGCGGCGCGAGCTTTTGCATAGCAGCTTCAACTTCATGGCGAAACTCGGAATCGAACTGGCCGTCGGGACCGAGGGCACTGTTGGCTTCGATAACATTCACAAACAGATCGTGTATGATCTCCAGGTCCATGGTGGCCGCGTAGGTGAACTGCGACTGCGTGCCGTCCGCTTTGCGGAAACTGTTCTCTGGTGAGTGCGAGGGATTAGTTACCAACTTACCGGCGAGCGGGGTGCCTGCCGGCGCTTCCACCAGGAAATCCAGAATGAACTGCGCCGCGCCTTTCATCAACGGGTAGCCCTGCCTTCTGAGAAACTCACGGTCGCCATTGAAGCGATAGTACTCCATAAGATCGCGAGTCGTCCAAGCCGCGCCCATCGGCCAGACGCCGTGGACGCCGTCCGCTGGCGTGGTGTAGCCATAGATGTCCGAAACGTGATGCACCACCCATCCGCGTGCTCCGTAATGCGCCTTGGCGGTCTTTTCGCCATAGGGCACCAGACTCTCCAAGTAATCGAACAGCGGTTGATGACACTCCGCCAGGTTACAGACCTCCGCCGGCCAGTAATTCATCTGGAGGTTGATGTTGAAGTGGTAATCGCTGTTCCAGGGTGCCTGGTAATGTTCCGCCCATTTGCCTTGCAAGTTGGCCGGCAGGGAACCCGGTCGCGAACTGCCCATCAAGAGATAGCGGCCAAACTGGAAATAGAGCGTCACGAACTGGAGATCCGTGGCCCCATTACGCACCGCCTCCAACCGATCGTTCGTTGGCTTCCCGACGGCGTCCGTCTGCCCCAAGTCCAGTTTCACGCGCTGGAAGAGACGTTGGTGGTCGGCGGTGTGCGCCGCCAGAAGCTCGCGATAAGACTTCTTAGCCGCGGCGTTCAGCTTCGCTTCGCAGCGCGCGGTGGGATCGCCGGTAAGATCGTTCGGACTCTTGTAACTGGTGGCGGCCACCAACAACAGCGTGGCCTCGTCGGCGTTCTCAACGCGCAAGAAATCCTCGCCTCGGATCACCTTGCCGCCGCTGACGTTAACTTGAAGTTGAGCCTGATATTCCAAGTCAAGGCGTCCGCGCATCACCAACCCGTTTGGCGCAACCGATTCTGTTTTCGCGTCCTTGCGCTGGAGTCTGGCCGTAAAGTTAATTTGTCCCCGGCGATCGGCTTTGAGGTGAATGGCAATCACCTGGTCTGGGGCACTGGCAAAGACGGCGCGCTCGAAGTGAACTCCCTCCGTGCTATAACTCACTCCGGCCACACCTGTATCCAGGTTCAGCTCCCGGCGATATTCTTTCACTTCGCCAGGCGTCGGCATTTCCAGAATCAAATCGCCGAGTGTCTGGTACGACTTGATGCCAGCGGGCACACCCATCAAATCCCGCCCCGCCAGTTTGGTGGCTTCCTCGTTCTTTCCCTCAAACAGCAGCCGCCGGACTGTTGACAGCGAAGTCAGGGCCTTGGGGTTGAGCGCATCAATATAGTGGCCGTCCCAGACTGATTCCTCGTTGAGTTGAATCCGCTCTTTTTCGATACCGCCGAAGACCATGGCGGCAAGGCGTCCGTTACCGATCGGCAACGCCTCGGTTTCCCACTTAGTCGCCGGGCGGCGATACCACAGGGTCAACGGCTCTTTCGGGGGCGCGGCGTCTTGCGAGAAGACTATCTCCGGCTTGGGTTTCTGTGCCTCGGTCGAAGCCTGCGGCGCGGCGAGCGTTGCGCTTGCCGCCCCAAAGCCGATCGCCAATAGAATACTGTTCATGCGATTGATCATATATGTCTGTGAGTTCAAGGGTTTAGTTATCCGGTCCATTGTCGCTGCCGGTGATGGCAGCAATTCTCAGTATGGCCCTGCCCTCACCCGGCGGCGGTGGCAGGGCCATACTGAGAATTGCTGCAGTAATGGCGTCCGGCCTGAGTTGAACCAGACCAAAGGGTGTGACGGTGCCGGGAAACGTCTTACCCTCGCCAAACTCCTTGCTGGTGCTGGCCCCAATCATTGGGTTGATGCAATCTAACGTAGAATGCTGAGCCACTGCCGACTCGTGACGTGAACCGCGACAGCGGAACGGCCAGCGCCAAAAGCGGTTGGCTCCGGCGACTTGTTAGGCGACATGGCTCGTCTCTCTATCATTTCTTTGCCGAGGCTCTGGAAATAAAGAACCGTGCCATAATACAACCAGAACCAATGATCATACTCAACGACCAAAAATCTTGTGCCTTCCAGCCGTCAGCGAAACCAACCCCGACACTGGTAGCAGTAAGTAACGCCCACACAATAATCATCCCCAACGGAATATGACGCTGACATTTAGTATTCATAAATTTTGGTGCTGTGCTGCCGCCTAACGACCCAAGCTCAGCGACCCGGCCCGCGGGACACGTGGATTGCAACCGCGACGCTCACGCCGGGTTCGCTGCAGCGCATAGTTAGGCCACCGATTGTATATCTGATCCATGACTCTGAATGAAAGCTTCGATGTCTCGGCGATGTCGAGCGACCAACCACAGGTCCAACGACTCAGGAACAAGAAAGATGATTGCGATCATCGTGACGAGAGACGGCATAAAGCTGCCAAATGACCCAATCCGATAGGCCGCGACAATACAGAGAAAAAGCAGAACGGTCTTGGCAAGCATGACCGGCAAGCGAGTCAGCAGCGGATGAACGCAACGCCGCCAGACGTATTGGCGCTGAGCACTCGAAAGAGCCATCCATGATGGCAACCGAAGAAGTGCGAGATATGTAATCATGGTGTGCAGTGGCCTAACAGCAGCTTGGACCCGGCACCGGCTGCTACGGCAAGACTAAGCAGCAGCAGGCCCACCGGGACCAGCCGTCGCCGGTCAGGCATTCCTGCCGGCGCGAAAACGCCGGCCGGAGTTTTGAGTGCGGATTGATTCGTGATGACGCGCATTTCTTTCTGGCTCGGATATGGTCGTGAACTGACGCGCTGGCAGAGTTGGCTATTCACAGTTCGCTCGGAGATTTGCCTTTGGCCATTCTGTCGCTGCTAACCCCAGCCGATGCCGCCGGTCTCGCTAATCATGAACGATGCGTGGTTGGTCAGGTGAAGTCATAGCGCCAAGGCTCGCCAAAGTTCAACCGCCGGGAAACGAGTAAATAGGCCAGCGACTAGCTTGCCGGTTCAGCCCGAACGGGCTGGAAGCCTGTTCCACTACCTGGTTCATGAAAAGCGAGCCTTAGCCGTGTCTATGCAGTAGGACGGGCGTCGCGCCTGTCTCTAACATCGTCTGGGACGGCTTTCCGGTGCGGATTCTCATGGCCAGGAACGGTCACCATTTAGCCCGATCTCCGAAGTCGGAAAAGAGTCGCTTTGTCGAAAGGGTTGTGGGCATAGGGGTAGATGCTTAAAACACCCGCCCCGACCCCGCACAAAACCACCCGCACCGAAATTACCTCGCTCTTCGGCGATACCAAGCTGGTGCTGGACGAAACGCCCAAGGCGATCTCGCCCTTTGGCGGCCTCGCCAGCTTCATCGCCTTCCTGGG
>CAINDV010000972.1 GCA_903847485.1 uncultured Verrucomicrobiota bacterium | reverse complement strand
TGAGCAACCCATTTTGCCCCAACAAGTCTTCGGGCTTCTGATAATCTTTGAGCAGTTCGTTCAACACGTCGTCGGTAATGGCCATAGTCATTTATCCTCTCAGCTTTCTGTGGCCACTTACACGAAATACTCTACAGCCCCCCGCCGCGTTCACCGTGATGCCTGCATGCGCCAAAACTCATAAGTCGCGGATTGAGGTACCAGAGCGCGGCTGGGATATCAATGAATGATTTTGTTTCGGCACAAATAATTTGGCGCAGCTTGACACCGCCAGCCCTGAGTGGGGCAGCCGGCCCGGCGGCCAAAGCCGCACGGCTCGCCGACAAGCATGCCGGCGCTCCGCAGTCACCCGCCGGTGGGTGACTACGGGATGGCGGTCACGGTGATTTCGTTGCTGGTTCTGAGCCTCAACGCCCAGAAATGGACCCGCCGATGTTCGCCGTCATGGAGAACATCGCCGATAACACGCTCAACAGTAGGAAGCCCACACCAATGGACATCATGATGATCATCACCGGCTCGATCATGTTCGTCAGCACCCGGAGGGCGATGGATAACTCGTTCTCGTAAGTGTCGGCCAGGTTCTTCAACGCGCCCGGCACGTCCCCGGTGTCCTCCCCGATCTTAAGCAGGTCAATCATTAGTTGCGGAAAGATCTTACTCCGCGCCAGCGGTTGGGCGATGGTCTTGCCATCGGTCACCGCCTCGCGCGTCTGGGCGATGGCCTCTTTCACCATGCGGTTGGACATAGTCTGCTCGGTGATCTTCAGCGCCGCGAGCACCGGCACGCCGTTTTGCAGCAAGGTGCCCAGCGTCCGGGCGAACTGCCCGAAGATGTTCAGCTTGATCACCTTGCCAAACACCGGCGCGTTCAGCTTCCACCGGTCAATCTTACGCTTACCCTCCTCGGTGGACTGGAACCGCTTGAAGAGCACTCCGGCCGTGATGATCACCAACAGTATCAGCCACCAGTAGGCCGCAATCGTGTCGCTGAAGCTTACCAGCATCTGAGTCATGATGGGTAACTGGAGATTCATGCCTTTGAACATGCTCAGAAACTTGGGCAGCATATAAGTCATGAAGAAGACGATGATGGCCACGCCCACCACGGCCACGAAGGCGGGATACACCAGCGCCGAAGTGAAACGGGACTGGACTTGGGCAAACCGCTCGTAATGGTCCGCCAGTCGTAGGAGCACCTCCACCAGCGCGCCGCTCGACTCGCCGGCCCGCACCATGTTGATGTAGAGTTCGGAGAAGATCACCGGCTGCTTGGCCATCGCGTCGGAGAGGCTGCGCCCTTCCATCACCTCCTGCTTGAGCCGCTTGCTTACCTCTGCCGAGATGCCTTTCGACTCCAGATGCGTCATGCTGTTCAGCGCCACCGTGAGCGCCATGCCTGACTTCAACAGGTTGGAAAGCTGCTGCGTGAAGGTGGCCAGCTCCTGTAGCTTGGGCTTGCGCTGGCGCCCCAGATACTCCCGCAACGTCGGCGGCAGCGAGGCTTTCCAATCGCGCTTCTCGCCCTTGGACGGCGCGGCGCTGGCGGCCGCGCCACTGCCCTTGGCGGCGTCCACCGCCACCGCAAACAGGCCGAGCCGCTCGATCTGGGCAAGCGCCGCCGGGCGGTCGGGCACCTCCAGCAACCCTTCCACCACTTCGCCGGAGCGCCGTCGCGCCTTGTAGGAAAACTGTGGCATAAGACTTCCGAGCTAATAAACCATTCCGCCCCGAAAGTTGCGTCTTCCCGCCTCAGCAGTCCAGACTCAAAGCCGCCGCCACCACCAATAGCCACTGCCTGGCGAGGTATCCTCGTCAAACCGTGCCCGACCGGGAAACGAGGTTCATCCGGGAAGTTTGTTCCTGGTACGATAACTCACCGGAGTTCAGGCCCCTGAAATGGCCCGGCCCGGAGCGGTGCCTTGCTCTGTGCGCCACCCGGCGTGCCGGCGCTGGGTAAGGCGCCGCCAACAACGCGTTCAGGCCGGTGCGGGGAGGGTGGAAAACCGGCCGGCCGCCCGCTACTTCGCCCAACTGCCGCCACCACATTCGGTCAAGCTGGCCGTGGGGCGGGCGTATAACGAACGGCCTTAACTGATTGGTTAGAAGGTGGAAGGGTTGAAAGGTTAAATGGGGGGCGAACGACCTTTTAACCATGTAACCCATTTAACTTTCCAACCCTTTTGCCAACCGGTTAACGACGCTCGTAACAAGAATCGCGGGCCAGGGTCAAGAGGCGTGTGCGCCAGCGCCCGTCGCCCAAAGTGACGGCACCGAATTCGTTCTGGGCCCCATCCACCGGCAAGGGCGGCGGGGGCGGTGGGAGCGCCGCGGGCGCGGGTCGTGCCAGTCGCGGACGGCTAGGCGCGGCGCGCAGCACTGCCCGAAAGTCTGGCGACAACGGCTTCACCAAGATGATCTTTTGGCCCCGCTGCGCTTGATGCGTGGTGTCCTGCCGGCCGCGGCCTTGGGTCCGACCGAGGGCCTGCCAGTTGGCCGCCGCGTAACTGACGCCGGCAAAGCGGGCACGTTCGACGAATGTTTCCACCAGCCCCGAGCCATAGCCGTAGCGGGCCTGCCAATCGGCGGGCAGACGGTGGAGCGCCTGGGCCAGGCTATGGGAGGCCAAGTCGGGCACCTGCATACGATCCCGGATGAGAAAACGGCTGTGGTTGACCATGTGGTGCAAGTTTTCGGCCCGCAAAACGTCGCCCCAACCGAGCCACTGATCGCGGGGTGCCAAGCGCCAAGCGGCGACGCTGAAGGCCAACCCGCCGAGATAACCGTGCGGGCTGGCGATGCGGTAACGCAACTGGGCACCACAGAGCGGACCGGCCCCCAGATAATGTTCCTGCTCGAAGGGCTCGCGCCAAGCGCGGCCCAGCGGGCTGCGGCTGGCGGAACCAGCACCAGAGTTACCTGGCCCAGTTGGTCGAGCAAACTGTGCAACGGAGGCTGGGGCGCGGCCACCGCCGCGCGCGCGGGAACGACGCGGCGCGGCGGGGGCGGCGCGGTGGGTGGGGGCAGATGCAGCAAGTGGCCGGAGCGTTGGAGGGCGGCCAGGGCTTTGCGGGCGGACATCTCTTGCCAGCGCCCGGAGGGATCTTTCCAAGCCAGCCACTGACAGAGCAGACGGGCCAGTTGACGGCGCGACAAACCGGCTCCTTCCTGCTCCAAGCGCTGGAGCAGGTGAAGCGAGAAGTGTTGCCCGGCCACGATCACCCCGCGAGCTTGGCGCGCGGCGGCGGTCGTGTTCAGCGCAAAAGTTGTGGCACAAGACGCCTTCCAACTGTCCGAGAAAAACTTGAATTTCGCCCCCCCGCGTGGCAGTCTGAGAAAACTATGTACCCAAATTCACGCGTCTGGTCTGCTCTTAAACCCGTGCTGCCCGCCCTCGGGTTGCTCTTGGCTTGCCCGCCCCCTGTGGCTCGCGCCGCGGACGAAGGCCCGCTTTCGCCCACCGCCCTCGTGGCCACGAAAGACGGGCGTTCTCTGTTCATCGCCTGCGCCACCGGCAACCGCGTCCTGCGCTTCGACATCGTCGAGAACCGGGTCGTCGCAACCATCCCGATGACCGATCCTCCGCTGGGGTTGGCGCTGGCGGCCGACGGCCTACAGATATTCGTCACCTGCGCCGCGCCCGAGAGCAAGGTCTGCCTCGTGGACGTCGCCAAAAACCAGGTCACCGGCAGCCTGCCCGCTGGCCACACGGCAATGGCCCCGGTGGCCAGCCCCGACGGCAAAACGCTCTATGTCTGCAACCGCTTCAACGACGAGGTGAGTTTCCTCGACCTCGGCACGAAGAAAGAACGCCGCCGCGTCAAGGTCCAGCGCGAACCCGTCGCCGCCGCCCTGACGGCTGATGGCCGGTTCTTGCTGGTGGCGAACCACCTCCCCAACAGCCCCGCCGACGCGGATAATGTAGCGGCGGTCGTCAGCGTCCTCGACACAGCGGAGGGCAAGGTGGTCAAGGAACTGCGCCTGCCCAACGGCAGCGGCTCGCTCCAGGATCTCCGTGTTTCGCCGGACGGCAAATTCGCCGTCGTCACGCACATCTTATCGCGCTTCCACCTGCCGACTACGCAGCTCGACCGCGGCTGGATGAACACCAATGCCAAGACGATCATTGACCTGGCGCGGATGGAAATCGTCAACACCGTCCTGCTCGACAACGTGGACAGCGGGGCCGCCAATCCGTGGGGCGTCGCCTGGTCCGCCGACAGCGCCACGGTGGTCGTCGCCCACGCCGGCACGCATGATCTCAGCGTCGTGGACTTCGCGGCGGTGCTGACCCGGCTCGCGAAACTGCCCGCCAAGATCGAAGACTCCAAGGTGGCGGACTACAACGCCGCCTCGCGCATCCAGACGGACGTGCCTAACGACCTCGCCTTCCTGGTCAGCATCCGCCAGCGCCTGAAGCTTCCCGCCGGCGACCGCGGCCCGCGCGCCGTGGCGATCATCGGCACCAAGGCTTACGTGGCAAACTACTTCTCCGACACGCTGGCCGTGGTGGATTGGGCCGCGCCGTATCCGGAATGGGTTTCGATTCCGCTGGCACCGAAGCCGGTGATGAGCCTGGCCCGCCAGGGCGAATTCTATTTCAACGACGCCGGCATCTGCTTCCAAGGCTGGCAGAGCTGCGCTAGTTGCCATCCCGGCGAGGCGCGCGTGGATGGGCTGAACTGGGATTTGCTCAACGACGGCATCGGCAATCCCAAGAACACTAAAAGCATGCTCCTCGCCCACCGGACGCCGCCGGCGATGAGCATGGGCGTGCGCGACACCGGCGAAATGGCCGTCCGCGCCGGCCTCCGGCATATCCTTTTCACCGTGCAACCGGACGAAGTGGCTGGCTCGATTGATGAATACCTCCGGTCGCTTAAGCCCGTGCCCAGTCCGATTCTGAGCGACAGCGCGCTCAAGAAAGCAGCGGCGCGCGGCAAACAGGTGTTCGTCCGCGCGGCTTGCGCCACCTGCCATCCGCCCGAATCGTTGTTCACCGACCAGCGCCCCTACGATGTCGGCACCCGCGGCAAGTTTGACAAAGCCGCGGACCTCTTCCACACTCCGACGCTTGTCGAGCTATGGCGCACCGCGCCCTACCTGCACGACGGTTCGGCACTGACGCTGCGCGATGTGTTTGCGGCTCACAATCCCGACGATCGTCACGGCAAAACTTCCAATCTGTCGCCCGAGGAACTGGACGATCTCTGCGCCTACATGTTGTCCCTCTGACGCCCGCCGCGGCGGTGGAGGAACCTCAATCCTTAGCCAAGGGGGTGATTGGTTCAGAAAGGTGGCAGGTTGGGGCTGGGAACGAGAATATTAGGGGTGGTGGGCGCGGCTGGCTGGCTGGCACCGCCTGGAAAAGGCTTGGGCAAGCACGAGGCGGCCCCCCGTTTGGGCGGTTAGGCGTGCAGATCACACCGCGGGCCGACACCT
>CAINDV010000971.1 GCA_903847485.1 uncultured Verrucomicrobiota bacterium | reverse complement strand
CGCCGAAGAGCGAGGTGATTTCGGTGCGCGGGTTTTTGTGCGGGGTAGGATCAGGTGTTTCAGGCATCTGCTCCCATACCCACAACCCTTTCCGCAATGCCACTCTTTTCCAACTTCGGAGTTCGGGTTGAACCAACTCCTCGCAAAGACGGGGTTCTGGGCGGCGCTCGGCCCCCCGTCGCCACGGAGGCCACCGCCACCATTGGTTTTCACCCCGGGCGCCGCGACTTTCCGAGCCACCGCGACCGGTGCTGACCTGGCTGCGGAGCAGGTGCGCCGGTACGAATTCCTTTTTGCGCCTGCATCTAGAAAGAGCAGTTGAAAGCTGGAAATCACAGAAAGCGATTGGTAGAGAAGGGAATTCAACTGCTCCGCAGCTAACCATTTGGGAGACAAGTCGCAAATCAGCAAACACTTGCAAATAAAGGCTGGTGCCCGAGTCAGTGGGGTTCAACTGCTCTTTTCAGGTTCAATTTCCCTGTCTGCTTTTTCCTGCTCCGTTGCGGCTCCGCAGCGCTGCGCCTTTGCGTTTGAGCTGGACTCCATTTTTCAACCACAGGATACGACTTGGACCGCTTCCGACAGGGCGAGAACGGCGGCGGCTTTCCAGCCAGCGCGAGGCCATTGGCTGGCAGGGATGCCAGCGGGGCGAACTACCGTCGCACCGTCAGGAATACGACTGCCAGCGGCTGCCGGCGTCGGTGGCGTAGGCGCGGTGGATACCGCGCAGGCGGGTGGAGGACTGGTTCAGGGAGGCTAACTCGGATTGCACGCGGTGTCGGCGCTGGCAGATGAGTTCGTGATTGCGCGTTTCCCGCTGGATGAGGTCGGCGACGATCGGCCGAAACTCCCGCTCGAAACGGACGCTCGCGGTTTCCGTCTCCGTAGCGGCCCACTCCAGGTGCCACTGCTCGGTAGTCTGCACGATCTGGTCCCGAAGTTCCTGCTTAAGCTGTTGCTGGCGCGCGACATTGGGCCATTCGTCGTGGTCAATGGCGGTGCCTTCGAGGTCGGTGAGGCGGCGCCATTCGGCGTACAGCTCGACTAAGAGTTGGTGGGCGTTGGCGTTCATAGGTCAGCCGCAGACGCACAGACTGGTGGCTTCAGTTTGGAAGGCGGACTCGGCGGTGTGGCGCTGGAGCATTTCCTGCCAGGCGTCGCGCAAAATGGTGAGCTGCCGAATCGTGTCGCGGATGCCGAGGGGCGACTTACGAAGGTTACTCTCCATGAGACGGTCGTCCATATAGTCATAGAGGCGCCGGAGGGTGAGGGCGAGTTCGCCGCCTTGCTCCAGGTTCAAAGTGCTGCTCAACTCGCTGATGATACTCTGGGCACGGAGCAGGTTGTTATTGATCGTCTGGTTGAACTCGGTCGGATCCTCCATGTCAAAACCGCTCAAGGACTTTTCCAGGAAACGGAGGGCACCATCGTAAAGCATCAGCACAAGCTGACCGGGCGAGGCGGTATGGGCGCTGATCTGGCGGTAGGAGTTCCAAGGTCGTTGGTAGCTCATAGATTAAATGTAGGTTGCGTAGGTGGACCACTTAGGGCTGGGCGGCGGTCGGCGGCTGGGCGCTGAAGGCACCGACGAAGAGCCGCGCCAGGCGCTGCATGGTTTCGGCCGGCGGGTAGTGCTCGGACTCCGCCAGAGCCTGGCCGCGGGCGACGGCTTCGGGCCGGACATCCGGGGTAGCGTTCAAGGCGCGTTGGAGGGCTTCCGTGCCCGCGAACTCGCCGCCGTCAGTCGTCACCTGGACGGCGCGGCGCGGCGGGCGCACCTCGGCCGGCAGGATCGGACTGTAACTGTTACTAGGTTTGATTTCCATATCGGTTCTTTGTGTTGCGGCAGGCAACTGCCTGGTTGCTCTCCCAGACGAGTCTTATATCGGTATAACTCCTTTTGACTTTAGCGGAAACTTACCGCGCTGGCAGAGTTCCGAGCGCGGCGGCGGCGGCGTACTGGCCAAAACGGCGCGGCGACGTGAGCACGGCGGTGCTGTCCAGTTCGACTGACGGCTGGTTCATCTGGCTGCGGAAGTAGGTCTGGGCGGCTTTGATGACCGCTGGCGAGCCGGCGTCGAAGACTTCATCCACCGTCCAATGGGTCGTCTGGTCGGCGCAGTCAATCAGGCTCATTCGCCAGCCGACGGCCAGCGGCGGATACGGGCGATAGACCGAGAGGTGGTCAAACAAAACACCCTCGCAGCCGGTGTGCTTCTGGACCTTGGCGAGCAACTCCGCCGGCAGGGTCTCCTCCTGCCGCCAACCGGGCTTCCCGGTCCAGGCACGCAGTTGTTCCCGCGACACGGGCACCACCTCGAACGCCGCCCGCTTCCGCAACTCGGCCAGGAGGATCGGCTCCAGCGTGGTGCAACCGGCCTGGGCCGGGGAATCCTTGTCCTCCGCGGTGAGCGGCAGCACCGCGACGCGCCGCAGGTTGAGCGGGAGGTGGCTGGCGCTCTGGTGCAGGTTGGCGGGATGGTACGGCTGGGCCAAGCTCCGCCGCAACTGAGCCTGCTCGGCGCAGCCGGCGCACAAAAGCAGACCGGTGGCCAGCCATCCGGTGAAGTATCGCGACATGTGGTGGGGGTATCGGATGGCTGGGGGCTTTCTTTAGCCTGAATGACGAAAGACTGAAGAGTGACGGGTTTTCAGCGGGGCTGAGCGCCCGGCGGGGCCGCGAACGGCTCGCGGCGAGCCGGCCGAATCTTTGAGGGGCGGACGGTATTTGTCCGACCGGGGGTGATCGAT
>CAINDV010000970.1 GCA_903847485.1 uncultured Verrucomicrobiota bacterium | reverse complement strand
GATCGTAGCGGGCGTCCTGATGACGGTTGTTCTCTTGTTGTAGCACAGCGCGGCTGTGCTCCGGTGCGGACAGTGTTAATGGGCGCATGCCTAACCTTACTTCCTCCAGCATACATCCGCAATTAATTATGTCGCTGTGTATAGACGGTTAACATTAACCATCAAAGAAAAAATAAAGGAGTCGGTTCTTACAATTAACAGTCCAGTGCCGGTCTGCTCCAATCCGATTGTCGTTTGTAAGAACTGACCCCTATTTCGCCAGCGGCTTCCGGGTCCGATAGCCTCCCCGGCGGGCCTTCTGACAGGGAAAACAGGCACCGCTGATTCAGGCCCGTCAAAAAAACTTTGAAACCATTGCCGCCCCGCCTCCAATGGCTATATTTGGCCCGTGACCAGCCCAACTGAAAAGCAATTCTCCCTGAACCGCGAAGCGTCCAGAAAACAATTTCCTATCAATATTTTGTTAAATGGACTCCAATCTCATAAACCTATGAAACGCACCACCCTGCACTTCGTACTGGTCGTTGGCACCTTGCTATCTGCCGCCTTGCCGCTTCGGGCCGAAAGCCCCGCGTGGACGGCCCAGAACACTGGCACGCCCGGCCCCGCCTTGGACTTCTCACTCGGCTACCGGTTCACCGTTGCCAGCACCGTCCAGTTGACACAGCTCGGCCGCGTGGACTATAACGGTGGTGGCTTGGCCATCCCGGCGCTAGCGCGGTTGTATAACTGGGACACCGGGGCCGCGTTGGCTAGCGTGACCATCCCAGCCGGTATGTCGGGCCGCGAGACGAACGGCACGCTGGCGGTTCACTACGCCGCTCTCACTAATGCGCTTACCCTCTCCTCCGGCGTGAACTATCTCGTCGCCGTCGAGGTAACCGGCGGGGATTTTGGCTATGGCATCAGTGCCACGATGGCCGACGCGGTGCAGTGGGTGGAGGGCCGGGCCACGCCGGTCGGTTCCCCCGCGATGCCAGCGACGGCCAATGGCACCACCTTCGCCATCGCCAACACGGTTGACGCCAAGTGTTACCTGGGAGCTTCGTTCAAGTTTAGCCCGCCCCCGACCGGCACCCTCACGCTCTCCTTGCCCAAAGCGCGGCAGATCGTCCAGCGCGATGGCTCCAACCATGCCGACATCCGCCTGCAAGGTAACTGGTCGGGCACCGCCGCACGCCTGGAGGCCCGGGCGGTCGTCATGTCCGGTGCGACTAACAACGGCGCGTCCACTGATTGGGTCGTCATCGTCAACGCCCCGACTAATGGACCGTTAGTCGGCATTCTACCCGGCGTGACGGCGGGCGGTTGGTATCGGGTCGAAATCCGCGCGGTGGATGCCGGAGCCAACTTGGTGGCGGCAGCGGGGATAGATCGCGTAGGTGTTGGCGACCTACTTGTCACCGCCGGCCAATCCAATGCCGGCTGTTTCGGCAGTCCTACCCAGCGACCGACCGACGACCGCGTCAGCACCTATACGTTGTCCTCTCGTGCGTGGCAGTTGGCCGCTGATCCGCAGCCCGATAACTCTGGTGGCATGGGCAGTGGCGGTTCGGCGTGGCCGACCTTGGGCAGCCTGCTGGTGAAGTCGAACCAAGTGCCCATCGGTTTCGTAGGCGTCGCTTATGGAGGTTCAGCGTTGAGTGAATGGCTGCCCGGCACAACTTACTTTCGGACCCTTACCAATGCCCTGCGAACCTTGGGCACTAACGGTGTGCGCGCCGTCCTCTGGCATCAGGGCGAATCGGACTCGCTGGCGAATACCACCACCGCCACCTATGCGCAGCAACTTAGTAACCTTGTGACGCAATCGCGAGTAGCCGCCGGGTGGATGGTCCCGTGGGGCATTGCCGAAGTCTCTTTCCATCCCTCCGCCTCCCGTGCCCAGGAGGAACCGGTGGCCGCCGGTCAGCGACTGTTCACTTACACCACGGTCAACTGTTTCCGCGGGGCACGCACCGACGATTTCAACTTAGAGGGCAAGCTTTCCGACACAGTTCATTTCAACACCGCCGGGCTGACTGACCATGCACAGCAATGGGCGAATGCTTTGTGCGGCGTGGAAAACCTTACTCCCAAGAACGGGAACTTCGAGGCGAACACTGCCCTGGCCGATGGTGCCACAGTAACCACCTCCAGAGTTATCGGCTGGAATCGGTTGAACAGCGCGGGCACTGGACTGGCCGCCGGCGGCAACGGCTACTTTAACCCGAACAGCAGCACTTACCCGAATAGCTCCGACACTACTAATGGCGGAGTGTTGCCTAACATGAATGGTCGCCACGTCGGCACGTTGGCGGCTAGCGCCATCAGCAATGCCTTCCTCCAGACGCTGAACGCGCGGATTCAACCAAGCACCATTTACACCTTCAGCGTGGCGTTGGGCGTGCGCACCAATGCCACCGTGTTCGGCGGCTACCGCTTGGACATCCTAGCCAACGGCCTGCCGCTCGGCACCGGCACGACGGGTAACTTGGCGACGCTAAACGCGCTGGCCGGCGGCAGTGCCACCGGAGCTTTCACCGTAGTCTCCTGCGTCTATACCAGTGCCGTCGCCGTCCCGACGAACCAGCAACTTGCCCTCCGCATTACCAAGCCCGGCGGTTCGGGCACTTATCTCGACTTCGACAATGTGCAGGTGACCAGCCAGTTGACCCCCTACGGGCAATGGCAAAAGCTCTATTGGGGCCGGCTGACCGATCCGGCGTCGCTCCCCGAGGCCGACCCCGATGGCGACGGCCTGCCGAACCTGATCGAAAGCCAACTGGCCGGCATGGATCCGCGCGTCCGCGATGCCATGCCGTTGCCCGTGGCGACGCAGGTTGGCGGCGAGGACTATCTCCAGGTGCAGCTACTGAAGAATCCGGCGTGTATCCTAGGCGGCGTAGGTCTGCTCATGTCGCCTAACCTGCTAAGTTGGTTTGCACCCACTAACTCTGCCAACGGCGACGTGATCGTGCTGGACAACGCCAGCGAATTCACCGTGCAACTCCGCCAGAGCGCAATGCCGGCCGCCTATTTCCGCATTTGGGCGCAACCCTAAAGCCACTGAACCGAGGTGCGTTCAGAAAGCAATTTCCTACCAGTATTGTGGGCGCGCCACTGCCGACAAGATGGCGGCAGCACATTGGTTCTTGGCCGCGAGATGCGGTCCACGACTGTGGGGTTCTCCGGACGTCGGCTCCGACCGAGTTTTGCCAAAGATTCAAAGACAATGAAATACCTTCAATTCCATCTCTGGGCCGGCGTAGTTATCGCTTTGGCCACCGGTTGCGCCACGCCGCATAACACCGTCACGCAGTTCTCCACCATAGATGCCCTCCTGGCGGGTGCCTATGACGGACAGGTGCCGTGTCGGAAAATAACCCATTACGGCAACCTGGGTATTGGCACCTTTGACCAATTGGATGGTGAACTGGTGCTGTTGGACGGCCGCGTGTTCCAAGTGAAGGCCGACGGCAAAGCCCATCCGGCAGAGACGACCGCGACTACGCCCTTTGCCGCAGTGGTGTGCTTCCAGCCGCAGATAACTCAACCGACCGTCAGCGGCACCACCTTCAGCGGCTTCCAGGAGCAGGTCAACGCGCTGGCGACCAACCGCAATGCCTTGTGCGCAATCCGGGTGCGGGGGAAATTCCGTTTTGTGAAAACGCGCAGTGTTCCCGCGCAAACCAAGCCTTATCCACCCTTGGTGGAAGTCACCCGCAACCAACCGGTCTTTGACCTAGTGAACCAGGAAGGAACGCTGGTGGGCTTTCGGCTGCCGGATTACGTCAAAGGCATCAATGTGCCCGGATACCACGTCCATTTTCTTTCGGCGGACCACCAGGCTGGCGGCCATGTATTGGATTTCACGCTCGACCAAGGCACGATTGAGTTAGCCCCGTGTTACCAACTCCAACTCTTGCTGCCGAAAGACCAATCTGCCTTCGGACAGATTGATTTCAGCCGTGACCGTTCCAAGGAATTGAAGCAAGTGGAGTAACTACGCCGGCGGTGAACCGCCCGGTGGGGGTGCCGGACCTACAAGCTGCGTCGCTACTGTAGGCCGGATCCTCTGACCCGGCGGTGGCGGACTCAGCCCAGTTTCACGGCCTGCACGAACCCAAGCTCACGGCCCGGGCGTTCTTAGAGCGTGTTTGAAAACTTTGGCCGTGGTAGGGCGAGGCTC
>CAINDV010000969.1 GCA_903847485.1 uncultured Verrucomicrobiota bacterium | reverse complement strand
GGAGCTTCGGACATGCCTGGTGAGCGCGGACGCAAAGGCGTCCAACTGACGTGACTGCTGTGGTGAAGGACAGGAATAACCGCGCAAGGAGTGTGGCGGCCGGAGTGGTATCCGGTGCCGGGAGTCAACCGGTGATTGAAAGGCCGCACTCTGATGAGAGTGCCCCAAGTAGGACCAGCGCAAGCTGGCCGTACCCTGGGCAAGGCAGTCCAGGCGGCGGGTGCGCGTTACGGGTGGTGCCGGGCGCAAGAGCACACACGAAAGGGGTGACGGGAAGACCGGTCACAACGACGTGGTGGGCCGGTGGAGTTGACGCTCCATCGGCCCGCCACTTGACCGACAGAGAACTGCGTTCCGGGAAGCGGGTCTGGGGACAGGCACCGCTTTCCGGGAGGCAGCCAATTTATGGGAGAATCAGCGATGAGTGGGTGAAGCCAGAGGATGTTCGCAGCCGCTACCGCCATAGGATGGGCAACGGCAACGCTGGAATACAGCGCGCGCGACGCCCTGGCCCGCCGAGGAACCTGCGCTTTGCGCGAACCAGAGGTTCTGAGGCGGGCAGGCGGGCGGCGCGGTGTTCAACGGAGTAAGGCTGCATAAAGGTTTCGGCTTTCGGGAGGTTGCGCCGCATAAGCAACCTTCCACCCTCGACCCGCCATAACACCGTTTGGAGGTGGCGTATGGCGTATCGGTGGGTGGCGACTTCCGTCGCGGGTTTCGTGCAGCAACTGGCGGTGAGCTACATCGCCCATGGGTATCTGTTCTATGTCACGGGAAGGATTCCCGAGGGGAAGGATCCCGCCAGGACAGATGCGAAGCTCATCGCGCAGTATGGTTTGGACGTGTCTAAGTGGACGCGCGCCCGCCGGCGAAAGCAGGGGCAGGCGAGTGTGCAATACCTGCGCTACAGCGGCTGGTTCGTCCTCGTGGCGACACACGGGGAGCATCCGTTCTTTGCGGCGGAGGGAAATCAGATCCGCGACTGCCGCCGGCAGCCGTTGCCTTTCATGGGCTATGCCCTCGGCTGCCGCAAAGGAAGGGACGGGAAGTGGCACGCCTCGGTGCGCATTGCGCGGGAGCGGTTCCGCGAGTTGAAACAGTGTTTTGCGGCGCTGGCCGTGCCTCGGTCCGTTGCCGAGTTAGGCGCTGAGTTTCGGCGGATTGAATTCGAGCCTTACGCGCCGGTGCGCGATCAACTGCGCCTCCTCCTGCGCGCCGTGAACCGGCGGCGGCAAGCCGCCAACCTGGAACTCGTTCCGCCCACCGTGCTGCGCCGGCGCCGCGCCGTGGCCCGCCCGTTCGCGTAGTCTCGGACGACGCTCGCAACGCGCTGCCACGACGGACGCCGCCTCAGTGAATCATCACCGGCGCGGGCTGAAGCAGCCGCAGAACCTGGTCGGAAATCCACCCGCCCATGCGCGGCCAGGTCATGCGATGCACGATGGCCCCGTTGCCGTCCGGCGGCAGTGGCACGCGCGGCGAGTGCGCCACGAACCGCCCGCCGTCGAGCACCGCGCTGACTTCGTGCATCGTGATGACCACATGGGTCTTGCCATCCCGCAGCATGTCGCCAATGGGGTCCGGCCCCGGATACGAAGGCCAGGGGACATCGCTGTGATGGAAATTGTAGAAGCCCAGCCGTGGCACGGCGAAGAGGCGCTGGGGAATCATCTGCCCGAACGTCGCCATCAGACACAGATCCGGCGCCCAGTCCTCGACGAACATCCGCTCGAACTCCGGCGTCTTGATGCGGCCTCGATACACCGGCAGCCCGTTCGCCTTGGCCATCTTCGCGACCCACTCTTCCTCAATCTTGGTGTGGACATGCCGCCAGAGCCGCACGTTGGCGTGCGTGAACGGCTGCTTGGGGTCATCGGTCGCCAGACCGGTCACGGTGACGTGGCTGGCCAGTGGCTCACGCAGCAGTTGCCGCAGGACGTGGTAACCGCCGTGGAAGCTGCCGAACACGGCCACGCGGACTTTGGGCGGCGGCTCGGCGGCCAGGTAGATGGACGGAGGGTTGGGGAAGAGTTGCGGCTCATCCCGCAGGAGCAGAGGCATCGTATTCATGTTCGCTGGCTGGTGGTTCAGCGCAGCCCAAACCGCGGTGACTAAAAGGGCGTGAACCCATCACACCCTCACCCGGGGCCCGGCGAAGCGCCCATCGAACCCGTGCGTCAAGCCACGCCCCGGGGCGGGCGCGGGCTTTACGGCTTGGTGTCTCGAAAGAAAATTCGCCGATTTCGGGCGAGACCCGCAGCCGGAGCTACGCAGATTTTAGTATCTGCGGTAAGTATCATCTGAGTCCGCATCAAGATCAAGTATTATTGTGCAATAGATTCGTATTGCTAAGGCATCCACTGGGCACGACTGAGGGCTTTGAGCACGCCAGCCTTGCGCAGCACGCGTTCTACCGATGCGATGGTGCATTCGCCCTCACCCCGCGCTTCCACGCAAGTCAGCTCGTGGCCATAGCGGGTTGGGGGCGCCTCGGGGGCCGGGCCGGGGACTTCCCCGACGCCGCGGGCAGGCAGCAACCAATCGAGTATGTTATGCAAGAAACGCGTGTTGTCGGCCTGCGCCAGCAGGCCCAAGGAACTGGATTCAAAGACATGCGGCCCGCCCACGAGGGCGAAACGCCCGGCGCCGTGCTGGCCGGCGACGGCGAGCGGCAGCGACTCAAAACAGATCCGCCGCAAAGTGCGGTCGAAGCTCAGGCAGCGGCCCCCGGTGCTGAGGGCGAGCGGCGAGGCGGTGGCTCCCGCCGCCAGGGTGAAGGTGGCTGCCGGGCACCAACATACCCTGGCGACGCCGCGCCGCGCCCAACTGGCGGGCAGCGACTCGGCGGGGGTGTCGAAGTGCAGATGCAGTGGATGCGTCTGGCGCAGAGCACGGATGTCAATCACGGCATCGTCATTGAGTTGACAGCCCAGCGGCATAAACAGGTCGCCGAGATTAGTCTGCGTGAAGGCATCGCCAAAGCGATAAGCGAAGGCCAGGAGCCGCCCGCCGGCGTGGAGAAAGCCCAGCACGGCCCGCAATTCCTCGCGGGTGAAGAGTGAGGGGAGTTCCCGTCGCCAGCATTCCTTGCGGGCATCATAACGGCCGGTGGGGGGCGGGAGGATGAGCAGCCGATTGTTGGCGAGCTGCTCCTGGAGGGGTTCACTGCCGGTGCTGCGGCACTGAAAACCTCGGCGGCAGAGGACCTCGGTGAGGCCGGCAAAGTTGGTGTGCATTTCGCGGGAGGGGAAACCCGTCTGCGCCCAGTTCGCTTGACCGTGGCTGGCATCGAAGACGGCCAGGGGCGGCGGGCCATTGAAATTGGGGGATCGTTTCACCAGTTCCATATCCGTTTAACCTCCCTGCGGCTGATTGGCCTTCATGCCTGGCCGTCGCCGCGCAGTCTTGGAGCGCTCTGCCAAGGGCGACCCGTCAGCCGGGTTACTGGCGCCGTCGCCCGCGCCGGGAGCCGGAGGGGACCCCGCTGGGGAAACCGGGGCCGGCTGGCGGAGCGGCCCAAGTCTGCGCACCGGCTTGGTGGCACCGCGCGGGCCGCGCGGCCACGAGCCAAGTCTCGCGAGCGAGTCTTGGCTCCGTCGCCGCCGCCCGAGTTCTGCCCGCCGCCCGGGCGGCGGGGGGCGGTGGGCAGACCGGTCGAGGCCCGCGCTACGGACACCCGTGCCGTTCAATAATCCTCCGGCAAAAGCAAAGTCGTGACGCCCCAGCCGGCGTCGGTGATGACCCAGAAGCGCGTGCCATTGTTGGTTTCGTAGGCGGAGAGCAGCCGGCCACGAGTCCGCAGCGCGCGCTCGTTCTCCTGGCGGTCATGCTCGTCCAACGCACCCCAGTCGCCCGCGACATGGCGTGCGATGGCCCGCAGCACTTCCGGGGCCGGCACCGCCTCCATCGCTTGGGGCGTAATGCACAACTGACCAAGCTGAACCTTCGGCTCGCACCTTACCTGGATCGGGACCGTCGCGCCCGCGGGCGGAAGCAGCAAGCCGGTGAGATCGGTCTCGTAAGTCGCAGGCAGTCGGGCATGGAAGTCCGCGTGAGTCAGCGCTGGTTGGTCCCGGCGCTGTGCCTGGAGTTCATGGACACGATACAAAACATCGTGGACGGGGTTCATGGTCGCCTCCCTAAGAATGAAGTGCCTGACTCGTGGTGTAACACAGTTTGGCTCCGGTAATCAACTAATGTCCCATCGCATTGTTTGGGGAATGGCCCTCGCAAAACCATTCGACGCCGACAACCTATGAGACCCTGCCGGCTGCCGCTTAAGTGCAGTGAACCCATCAAAACGGACAGTCGGGCTGCTCTTGTATGAGTGACTTGGAGCCATCCGTGGTCAAGGCGTCGAGGGATCGTACTTCCATAACGCCGGGAGCAAGACAGGTGACATGGACATGACTGCCCGGACTGAATCCCGCCCGCTCCAGCCAGCGTCCTGCCAGGCGAATCTTGGGTATGATGAGGCCCTTCCAGAAGTCGCCGGCGGCCTCGATCTTTAACTGGCGAACCGGCGCGTCCGGCTTGGTTGGTTGCAAGAACTGGTTTTCCAAAGGTCGGTCAGTCTGCCGCATTGCTTCGTCAACGTCTTGGCCTCCGCCGCTCCCGGCCAAGTGGGAAAGCAGTTCCTGGTTGTTCGCTTGTTCCAATGGTCCCATACCGCACCTCCGAGCGGCCGAGTCTAACACTGTTCGCAGCGGAAAGAAACAGTGTCACAGTCTGGGGTGTCCGATCGTGGCAAGCCGTTTGTCCGCCCACACGGCAATGGCATTCGTCGGCTCGTTCCGTTCTTGCCTGGCGCGACAATGATTTGCTTTAGCGTCCGGCGCGGTCGGCGACGGGGGTAGCGCCGCGGAGGGCCGGTGCGCAGCGCACCCACGTTGGCGGCCCGGAGCGTGCGCCTGGGTCCCCGTCGCCGGGCGGGCCGGGGCACCGACAGCCTTCGTGCTCCAGTCACCCCGGCGTGGTGCCGGGATTCAAGCGATGACGGCTGCCCCGCTCAAATCGGCCGGCAGCGGCGCGACGGGTCGAAGCCTGCAAGGTTGGAGAAAGGGTGAGGGTTGTTTGATCGGCACAATCCTCAAAAGCCGCGAAACCTTCCACAGAACCTCGCGTTTACGCCGGGAGTGACACCGTTTCCGTCACCACCGGGGCAGCGATCTGAAGCATCTGCTCGGCCAGACCCCAAAGCCCTTTGTTCAGGTTCACCTTGGAATCAATGCCGCGCAATGCCCGCACCGACCGTAGTTTCCCGCGCTTGTCCCGGTGATGATCGGACACCCCACCGCAGACGAGCGCCTCTTGCAGCCTATTGGTCGAGTTCCAAAGATC
>CAINDV010000968.1 GCA_903847485.1 uncultured Verrucomicrobiota bacterium | reverse complement strand
CCGAAAGCGCCAGAGGACTGGCGCACTCCAAGACGCTGGCGCGCGATTCCAAGACCCGTTGCCACGCGGCGCGCTCGGGGGCGGCGAGGAGCAGGTCGCAATACCGGAAGCCTGCCAGGGAGTAGAGCAGCGGGTAGTCGGGCTGCCTCACCTGCTGCATTTGCTCGGCCTCGCGGAAGCGCGTCTCCGCCTCGGCCCGGCGGCCCGCCTGGTGCAGGGCGTCGGCGTGGGTCGTGCGCTTGCTCATCCGCTGACCCGCATCGCCGCTGCGGTCGGCGTAGGTCACGGACTGCTCGGCGTCCCCCACCGCCCCGACCACCTCGCCCAGCGTCAGCTCCAGCTCGCTCAGGTTGGCGGCGTTGATGGCGGCGCTTACCCAGACCCTTTGCTTCACTCGCATCTCGAGTGCGACCCGCATCGGCTGGAGGGCTTCGGTCAAACGCCCCAGAGCGCGCAGCCAAGTAGCGGATTGGGAGATGACCAAGGCCTGCTTCTCATCTGACAGGCCGGAACTGACTCGTTTCCACGGCTCTTCGAAGAAGCAGGCAATCGCTCCCAAGTCAGCGCCGAAAGTACCGAGCTTCTTCGCGCTGTAATACTCGTTGCGCCGCTTGATGCGGGCGAAATAAACCTTCTCATACGCCTCCTGCTGCAACCCCGCCTGGCAGCCTTGGGCCACCGCTTGGTAGAGCGGCTGGAGGTCTTCGAGCGTGGGCTGGGGTTTGTCCGGCGTGCTCGTGCAGAGGTGTTCGTAGAGCCGCCGGTGGGCCGCGCGCCAGGCGTCGGGTTGTTGCGTGCGCAGTTGCCGGGCGAAGTATTCGCGCAGCAGCGGATGAGCATCGAGCGAGACGAGCGCGCCGGCCGCGTCGCGGTTCACCGTGAGCAGTTTCGCGGTTTCGAGACCGCTGAGGCAGTATTCCCAATCGTCGTCGGCCAGCCCGGCGAGCGGTTCGGTGAGGCCGGGGATCGTTTCGCCCCGCAGGGCCGCGAGGCAGCCGGCGTCGGCGGGCCGGTCGAACAGACCCATGAGCCGCAGCACGGCCACTTGGCGCCGGCCTTCGTCGCCGCCGTCGCGCAAGAGCCATTGCTCGTAGGCGGCCATGGTCCGAAACGCGTGGCCGCCGTCCATCTTCTCGTCGGCTTTCTCGAACTTCACGCAGTCGCGTTGGCGGATGTCCCCGTGGAAGGCGCGTTTCAGAAATCCGCCGAGCAGGGTCAGCGTAAGCGCGTGGCCTTTCACGTCTTCCACCAGCGTCTCGAATTCCTTCGCCGTGCCGGTCACGCCGAGGGTTTTCAGCAGATGCACGCCGGCGTCGCGGGACAGGCGCAGAAGCTTCACCTCCGGCGCGGTGGTCTGCCAGAATGCCCGCAGGTCCGGGAGCGAATACCGGGTGGTGACGACGCACAGGCCGTGGCTGGCGGCGGCCAGGCCCTTGAGCAGCGCGGCGATGCCCTGGTCTTTGAGTTCGCCCGGCGTGGGCGCGGTGGGCGCGTATTGCAGCGGCTCGAGGCCGTCGAGGATGAGGAGGCTGCGCCGCTGGCCGACGAGGCGGGCGAGGCGCTGGCCTTTCTCGAACGCGCCGGCGGGGCTGGCGGCGAAGGCTTTGATCTCCTCAATTTCTTCCTTCGTTCCGGTGGCGAAGAAGGTGAGGGCTTCTTTGAGGAAGAGGTCGGAGGAAGCGGCCAGTTGCTCGCGCGTGCCCTGGCTGTAGAAGGACCAGGCAAAGGCGGCGTCGCAGCCGGGCCAGTCCTGCGCGGCGAGTTCGGCGGCCCACTTGGCGACGAGGGAGGTTTTGCCTTCGCCGCCGAGGGCGACGAAGGTGAACACATGCGGGCGAGGTGTGGTGCCGGCGCAGACTTTCTCCCAGGCGACGGATAGGACGGAGAGGACGGATTCGCGACCGATGAGTTTGGCAGGGGCGTACTTGAGGATGCGGGAGATTTCCGTGGGGATGATCCGCGGAGCGCTGTTTTCCTGGCCCACCGGCTCGCGCCGGGTGGTGTCCGATGGGCCTACTTGGGGCGGCTGCCGCCTTCGGTCTCGGTCAGTTCGCGCAGCAGTTCCAGCAACTCGTCCAGGCGCTCATACTCCTCCGCCCACTGTAGAATCTTAGCCCGCTTGCCGTCCAAGTTGAGCTCCCCGGATGGTTGCTGACCAAAGGGAATGGCGAGCAAGTGTATCAGGTCCGGGTACTGAGGCGTCTTGAGGCGCTTGAACCGGGCAAGGGTCTCTCTGCGGGTATCTTCATAGAGCAATCGTCCGATGGCTGATGGCGTTTCAGGCTTACCCTGCTTGGTGAAGAACTCGGCATCCGCCGGCCCGGTGAGATTGAGTTGGCAGGGGTGGGCGTCGAACTTCTCGTCCCGCTTGCCGGTGACGGTCTTCCTTGGGCCATAGGCTTTCTGCTCGGTGCCGGTCAGGTGTTGGAACGTCGCCTCATCCACCAGCAGGCTGCCGGGTTCGGCTTTGGCCTCCAACCGGACGGCGCGGGCGATGGTGGTGCCGGCGATGCTGAAACCACCACCCGGCTGGGGTTCTTTCCAAATCTGGCCGGTGGCGGCACCGCTGCGGAAGACGCGCTTGGCGAGGGGCTGGGTGCGTGTCTCGTTGTGCGCCCGGGTGACGGCATGGACGGCTTCGGCAAAGCGGTGGGCGTCAGGAGCGGAGACGAAGGCGAGGATGGCACCGTCACCGGTGGTGGCCATGACCGTCTGATCTCTCTGGGCCTTGACGGCCCGCAAGCCGGCTTCAATGAAGGATTGAATCTGGTCGTTGAGGTCTTTGACCGTTTGCACATCCAGCGATTGCTCAAGGTGATCGCAGATGGTGCTGTAACCGACAAGGTCCAGTTCGACGATGGTGTTGGTGACTTTCATGGGTAGCTAAATTTTCTCCTGAATGATGCTCGCAGCCTCGGCTGCTACGCCGGCTGTGGTGTGCGGTTAGGTGGCGGAGTTAGGGTTGGGAGTCGGACCGGGCGCTGGGGCGGGGGCTGTCGTCGTTGACATAGACCACGTCCCATTGGCGGGCGATACGGCGGCATCCGGCTGCGTCGGGGTCCTCGCGCTGGCCGAGTTGGAATTCGGCGGTGTTAATGATGCTGACGGCGAGTTTATGGGCTTCGAGGCAGATCGAGCCAAGTTCGTCTTGTTGTTTGTCGGTGTTTGCTTTGATGGCTTCGGCGGCATGGCGGATTGCTGGGGGCAAGAGGCAACGGTCAGGGAAGCCCGTAATATTTCACCGACTGGAAGCCGGTGCGGCGGCGGTTTCGCCAATGCAGTAGAGGGCTTTTTCGCCGCGCAGCAGCAAACGGTTGTTCACCGGCACGGGGGAGGCGATGAGGCGGTCGTCGAGCGTATTCGTCGCCAGGAGTTGGAAGGGGCCTTCGGCTTTGGTGACGAAGACTACGCCGTCTTCGCGGGTGCTGTAGATATTACCATCGGCGACGACGGGTGAAGCGTAGAACTTGTTGCTGCTCTTGGGAAACGCGCCGCTCCAGAGTGTTTTGCCGGTGGCGGGGTCAAGGCAGAGCAATTCGCCTTCGTCGCGCAGGAGGAAGACTTGTCCGCCGGAGGCCGCCGGCGTGGGGGTGTAGGCACCGGTGTCGGTGCGGTCCCAGGCGCGGTGGGTGGCGGTGACGTTTCCGCTGCCGCCGAGTTTGACGCCGTGCAAGAGGTTGCCGCGTCCGTAGGGGATGACGGCGAAATCGCCACAGACGACGGGCGAAGCGACGGACGGCCAGTAGGGTTTGGCCTCGGGATTGAAGCCGCCGCAATCCCAGAGCAGGCGGCCGTCGTCAGTGGAGTGGGCGGTGAGGTGTGTGGCGCCCCAGACGAGGAGGGCGGGCTGGCCTTGGTGCTGGATGACGATGGGGGTAGCGTAGCTGTTGTCGCCTTCGGTGGGGGTGACGTAGTTGCGGGCGACTTTCCAACGGAGTTCGCCGGTCGCTTTGTCGAAGGCGGCGAGCCAGGATTCGCCGTGGTGCATCAGGGTGATGATGACGTGTTTCTCGGTGAGCACGGGGGAAATGCCGTAGTCCCAAAAGAGTGTGTCCGGTCCGAAGCGCTCAACGAGATTCGTCTGCCAGCGAAGGGTGCCGTCAAGGTCGAAGCCGGCGAAGCTGCCGCTCTTGAAATAGACGAAGACGCCCTGGCCGTCGGTGACGGGGGAGGGATTTGAGCCGGAGGCATTCTTGTGCTTGGCGGTCTGCTCGGCACCGAGCGTTTTCTGCCAGAGTGGCTGGCCGAAGTCGGAAATGCAGAGCGCGGCGTCCTGGCCTTTCACGGGCGCGGTGAGAAAGATGCGCTCGCCCCAGACGGCAGGGGTGGAGCAGCCTTTGCCGGGCAGGGGCGTGCGCCAGAGGATGTGATTGGTGGCGCTCCACGTCACCGGGTAAGTGCCGGGGGCGGCGGTGCCGTTGTCGCGCGGGCCGCGCCAGCGGGGCCAGTTGTCGGCGGCGGGGGCGGAGAGGTGGCTGAGTAGGAGCGTGGCTGCTAGGAGGAAGGGTGAAGTCCGAAGTCTGACAAGTCTGACAACTCCGGCAACTCCGCGCGCTTGGCTGTTCATGGTAACTGGGTAGCCCGGCTTAGAAGAGCCTTCCGATGGCGATGCCCATGACAGTCAGGATGCCCTGGTCTTCCAGTGACTCGGTGGCTTTGTCCACCTTCTGGAGGGTAAGGTTGGCGTTCTTGAAGAGGCTGGGGTCGTTGACCAACATACCGAAGGTGCCGCCGCCTTTGTTCACTTTCTCCAGAATCTCCCGGAGGTTGACCAGTGAGTTGGTGGTCTCGCGATACATGGTTTCGTCGGTAATGAGTTTGCCGATGGAGCCTTTGCCTTCGGAGACGTCGCGCATGAGCTTGGTGGCGTCGCCAAGGGCCAGTTTGATGTCGCTGCCGGCGCTTTGCATGTTGGTGACGGTAGCATAGGCGGCGTTGTAAAAAGAGTCATCTTTGATGAGTTTCCCGACGGTGCCTTCACCTTGAGCGACCTTCGTGGAAATCGTCATCAGATTGGAGAAGGTGACGCCAAGCGGCTCGCGGCTCTCTTTGATAAGGGCGGTGAGCGGGCCGAGCAAGGTGTTGATGTCCACGCCGGTGAAGCTCTTGGTGAGGTTGTCTATACCCTTGGCCACGGCGTCGAGGCGGGCGATCATGGCGCCCAAGTCGGGTTGCTCGTCGGTGCTGAGGACCGACACGGTCGTAGGATCTACCAGCGGGGCGCTGGGGGTGCCGAAGTCGAGCAAGACGAAGTTTTGCCCCATGAGTCCGGCAAAGCGGATGACCGCCTTGCTGTCCGTGCGCACGGCGGCGGTGGTCTTGATCTTGAGCGTTACCTTGACCTTGTTGCCCTCGAAGCCGATGTCTTGGACGCGGCCGATGTTGACGCCAGCCATCTTGACCGGATCGCCCACCTTTAGTTCTTGGACCGTGTTGAAGAGCGCGGTCACCTGCATGCCTTTGCGAAAGTAGTCCAAGGTGCCCACCATCTCCAGGGTGACAAAGATGGCGATGGTGGCGAGTGCCAGGAACATGCCGACGCGAGTTTCGAGGGTATTTCTCATGGTATTTTGGAGGGATGTTTGAATTTGAAATCTGCGTTTAGAAATTGTTGCACCAGCTTGTCAGGGACGCGGCGCACCTCGTCAGGGGTGCCAATGGCGAGGATGCGGCCTTCATGGATGACGGCGAGGCGGTCGGCTACGCCAAAGGCCAGGTCACGGTCATGAGTGACCACGAGCGAAGTAGCGCCGATGCGGTCGCGCATCTTTACGATCTCTCCGCCGACGACGATGGCGGACAGCGGGTCCAGTTCGCTGGTGGGTTCGTCGTAGAGGATCAACTGTGGCTCGGTGACCAGGGCGCGGGCGATGGCAACGCGCTTCTTCATGCCGCCGGAAAGTTCGCTGGGGAGCTTGTCTTCGGTGCCTTCGAGCCCGACCAGTTCCAGCTTCTCAGAAACGATGCGGGCGATTTCGGCGCGCGGCTTGAGGCGGTGCTCGGTCAGGTAGAGGCCGACGTTTTCTCCGACTGTCAGGGAACTTAGCAGCGCGCCAGACTGGAAGACCATAGCCAGGCGGTGTTTCCCGAGGACTCCAGAGGTGGTAATGTTTTCGCCGCCGATGAGGATTTCTCCGGCGTCGGGAGTTTCCAAGCCGATGACGTGTTTCAACAGGACGGTCTTGCCGCTGCCGCTGGGTCCCATGAGCACGAAGATCTCGCCGGATCGGACTTCAAAATCCAGCCCCCGGAGCACTTCCTGTCCGCCCAGACTTTTGCGCAGGCCGCGCACTTGGACCGGAACACCTTGGTGGTTGTCGTAAGTGGGGTTCATCGGCCAAAGTTGTCGAAATACATCAGGAAGCGGGTGAGGAAGTAATCAATGATGAGTATGAACACCAGGGAGTTGACGACCGCCTTGGTGACGGAGCGGCCAATGCCCCGCGGCCCGCCGATAGTGGCCA
This sequence comes from uncultured Verrucomicrobiota bacterium, assembly GCA_903847485.1. Taxonomy (GTDB): domain Bacteria; phylum Verrucomicrobiota; class Verrucomicrobiia; order Limisphaerales; family JAJXZI01; genus CAINDV01. The sequence goes on along the minus strand of CAINDV010000968.1, from coordinate 10,210 downwards.
GGCCCTGATGACAGGAGACCACGCCGATAATGACGGCGAACACTACGCTCTTGATAAGTCCGTTGAGCACGTCCCAGGCGTCCACGTTTTCCCGCAGGCCGGTGAAGAAGCCCTCGAAGGAAAGACCGACGGCGGGATTAGTGGCGGCCACCAGCGCCCCGCCGAACCAGCCGACCAGCATCGAGAAGAGCACGAGTATCGGCATGGTGACGGTGAGAGCGACGAGGCGCGGCAGAACGAGATACTGGATAGGATTGATGTTCATCGTGCGCAAGGCGTCAATTTCCTGGTACACGCGCATGGAGCCAATCTCCGCCGCCATCGCGCAGCCGATGCGGCCGGCGAGCAAGGAGGCCATCATCACCGGGGCCAGTTCCTTACACATAGAGTTGCCGACTACCGAGCCGATGACACCGGCTAGGCCGCGCTCGGCCAGCACGGGGCCAGTTTGCAAGGAAAGCACGCCGCCAATGAACAGCGACAGTAGGCAGACCATGAGCAGGCTGGCGTTGCCGATCTCGAACATCTGTTCGAAGACCTTCTGACGTTGCCGCCACACCAGCGGCAGGACCAGCAAGGTCTGCAGCAATAGGAGGCCCATCTCGCCAATGTTTTGAAACATAGTGGGGTTAGTTGCGCAACCGAAGGGCAGGGGACAGGCTAACTCCTAACTCCTGACTCCTAATACCAAGTGTGGTTGGTGGTTGGTAAAACGCAGGCCGCCCCTCACCCCGTCCCTCTCCCCATCGGATGGGGAAAGGGTGGCCGGAGGCCGGGTGAGGGGTTGCCTCGGGTTCAACCACCTCATTCACAGAAGTTGGCATAACTCCTAACTTGATCGTCGTGGGGGCCGCCGGTTGGTCAGCGGGCGGACGCTTACTCTTGATAGGAATGAAGAAGATTCGCAGCACGTCCTGCTGGGGCGTCCGCCGGTGCTGGAAGAGGCCAAAGAAGAGGGAGGTGCGCTTTAACTCCGGCGCGGAGTCATGGCGGTAGAGGTTCCAGAGGAGCGCCTGGCTGCTGGTTTGGTTAGTAGGATTGCGTTCCGAAACCCACAGGGACCAGAGCGGTGAGAAGATGCGTTGCACCGCGCCATTGTCAGGCAGGAGCGGCTCCAGGATCGCCAGCACTTGCAGGCGCTCGCGGCCATCCCAAGCGCGCCGGTAGGTGAACAGTGGCAGCGAGTCCAACCGCCGCCGGGTTTCGCCGGTCTGGAGATTCTTCTCATCCACCCGCACCAAGCCATAGACCAGCCAGCGGGTGTTGGCACGACCCAGAGCGCCGCCGGCTTCGTAAGACCGGTTCATATAGACCGGCCACAGGTAAGTCCGGCTGCGCAGCGATTCGTTGTGGCTCGCGTCGTAGAGTGGGAAGAAGCGGGTGATCGTCTTGCCTTCGCCACGAGCGATGACGAAGAACGGCCACGGGAAGTCATACTCGCGATACTTCTTTTCCCGTTCATCGGTCGTGGTGAAGAACGGGAAGATGATGCCAGTCGAGGTGCGCTGGGGGGAACTCATCTGGGTGTAGAACGGCCATAAGGCTTGGTAGTAAGACTGGCGCTCCGTGCCAATGCCGGTGGTTTCTTCGAAGAAGAAGGGCCAGACGAGAAAGAGTTTTTCGTAGCCACCGATGACTTCCACGTTACCCAGCAGGTTAGTCCGCGTGGTGGGGACTTTGTTCTCGAGGCCGAGGAGCGGCCAGAACTGCCAACCACTCATACCGTTGCCGGTGCGGGTATGGATGAGCGGATAGAGGAAGTTATCCGTCACCACGTCCCGCTTGCGCGACTGGATGTAGATGGGAAACAGGGTGAAGTGGATTTCATTGCGGAGGAACTTGTTCTTAATCGTGCCGTAGAACGGGAACAGGGCGAAGTAATTGCGCGACGCATCCGTGCCGGTCTGCCGGTAGTAGAACGGGAAGACCATGGCTCGCCGATACTCCGCGCCACTCTGGTAGCGCCCACCGTAGATGTTGATCAGCGGCGTGATGAGCGTCGTGGATTCGCGGCCAAAGCGGTGGTAGCTGAACAACGGGGGCAGCGCCTCGCAGTTGAAGGCATCCACGTCGGGCTGGCTAATCTGCGCGTAGAACGGTGGCACGCCCCATTGCGTGGCGGCGGCGGTTTCCTGGCGGTAGAAAAACGGGCCTGCCGACTCCGTGCGAGCGCCGGATTCCAAGGTCAGGCTCACCTTGTCGAAGATCGGGCCGGCGGCGATCTCCGCGAACGGCTCCCAATCCACCTGGGCAAACGCCGTCCCGCCGCCATGCCACAAGAGCAGCAAGGCAACGAGCGGGCAGCGGCGGTTCAAGCTATTCACGATTAAACTACGATTCGGGTGCGCTGGATAGTATGCGGAACGGCTGAGTCGTCAAGGAATATAACGCGACCGCCCCGGCAATTAGTGCATCCCCAAGTTGTCGGTTACTTCGGGGGACGCCCGGTGAGGGCACCCGGCCTACAGGAGGGCGGTTTGGTGGGAGGGTAGGCCGGGTGCCCACACCCGGCGGGGATGGACCGGGACATAGCCGTAACTATGCAGCAACCGGTAGGGCGAGGGCTTCCTGCCGAGCCGCTTCCGCCGCAGGTTCCGCCGCCTTTCTCTTTCGCGGCGGCGAGTCACTGAACAGTGACATCAGTCGGAGTGGTGGCCAGGTGCCCGCTTCTCAAAGCCGCAGCGCTACTCGGCAGGCAGCCGTCGCCCTACCGGCTTTTGATTAGTTACGGCTTAGTGAGATAAGAGTGTGACAGCTATACCCTGTTAAACAAGGCACCGCACCGGGCCGCGCGCTTCCAAGAGCCTGAATCCTGGTGCTCATCGTTCCTGGAACTAACTACCCGGATGAACCGGTTTTGCAGCGGACTACTTGGCCGGCGCGGAGGCGGCGCGGATGAACCGGGCCAAATCGGCCTTTTGCTTCTTCAGGTCGGGTTGGTTGAGATACATCATGTGGCCGGCGGTGTAGTAATCCAGAGTCACATTGTCCAAGAGCGCGGGATCCACGCCGAGATGGTTGAAGGTGTATTGGGTGGCGAGGAACGGTGTGGCGAGATCGTAGTAACCGCAGCAGACCTCCACTTTCAAGAAAGGATTGCGCGTCATGGCATCGGCGAGCGTCTCGGCGACGTTGACATAGCCGTTGACTTCACCCCAGTTCCACGGGCCGACGGAGGTGAGAACTTCGTAAGGCAGGTCGCTCTCGAATTTCAGGTCGGTGCGGACGTAGTGATTGAAGGCGGAGGCGAAGGCGCTGGCGACCGCTTCAAAGCTCGGATCCTGCTCGGTGCTGTTGGCCAGGCGGTCGCGGACAAATCCGGTATAACGGCTGTCGAAGCGGCCCACGACGCGGCGTTGTGCGGCGAGCAGTTCGCGGGCGAAGCGGCCCATTGGCACGCGTAAGTCAGCTTGCTCGGTATAGTCTGCGGATAGGCCGGTGAAACGGGCCAGTTGCCCGGCCAGGCTGCGACGTTCGTCGGCACTGAGCGACGCGCCGCGGAACAGGGCGAGGCTGTAATTGGTCGCCACGAATTGTCCGGCGAGCGCGAGAACATTGGTAAGCGGCATCGCCTGGAGATCCGGGGGCAGCTTCTTATGATACCACGCCGTCGCCGTGTAAGTCGGCAGATAGAGCAGGTAGGGCAGGTCGTTGCCGCTGGCGAAGTCAAGGGTCTGAAAGTTGAGCACCGTGGAGACAAGGACGATGCCGTTAAGATTGAGTTTGTGGCGCCGGCTTAGTTCGCCCGACAACGCGGCGGCCCGCGTGGTGCCATAGCTTTCGCCGATGACAAATTTCGGCGAGGCCCAACGCAGATTGCGCGTGAGGTAGAGGCGGATGAACTCCCCGACCGCCCGAGCGTCTTCCCTGAGGCCGTAAAACTTCCCGGCTTCTTTCGGGTCCGTGGCGCGGCTGAACCCGGTGCTGACAGGATCAATGAACACCAGGTCGGCTACGTCCAGGAGCGAGAACTCGTTCGTCGTCAACCGGTAGGGCGGCGGCAGTGCGCTGCCATCTTCGGCCAACACGACGCGCTGCGGACCGAGCAGGCCGAGGTGCATCCAGACGGAGGACGCCCCCGGCCCGCCGTTGAAGGAGAACAGCACGGGGCGCGTGGCCGGGTCTTTCACGCTGTCTCGGGTGTAGGCGATGTAGAAAATGGAGGCGGTCGGCTTTTGCTCGTCGTCGCGGAGGAGGATGGTGCCGGCGACGGCCGTGTAATCGAAGGTTTGTCCCTCGATGGTCAGGCGGTGGCGCGTCTCGGAACGCTTTTCCTCCGAGTCCCTGACTTTGTCCTTCGGCGCGTCGGCGGCAGGTTTGGCCTCCGGTTTGGACGCGGGTTCGGCCGCCAGCGTTAGCGGGCTAGGAAGCGCCAGGGACAGGGACAAGCAAATCAATTTTAATTTCTGCATGGACTGAGCGTGCAAACGTCGTCGGCTAAAGGCAACCGGAAAGGGACGGTGGTTCTCAGTTTGAGGTTTTCGTGGTTGGAGGTATGCATGGAAAATCCGAAATCCGAAGCCCGAAATCCGAAGGCAGCCAAGCCGAAACTCATAAACTCAGAAAACCGAGGCTCGTTCAAAACTGTAGGAGCCGACGTGAGGAGGCCTGGAATTCCCCGGAAAACAAGCCTCCTTACGTCGGCTCCTACAGGGTTTTGAAAGAGGCTCAACTGGTTGGATTCCGACCGGTTTTCTGAGTTTCTGAGTTTCGGCTTGGCTGCCTTCGGATTTCGGATTTCGAATTTGGCGCCGCATCCGAGGGGCTGCAAGAGACTAAGATTCGCCCAGGCAAATCGGCCACCCGCCTTTGTGTTTGTCGCCGGGCCGATTCCCGCTAACCTCCCGCCGCTATGCGATGCATCGGACACCTCGACAATCAGGAACAGGCGCGCACCTTCAGCGATTTCCTCTACGTCGAGGGCATCGCCAACCAGGTGGAAGACGATCCCGGCCACGGCTGGGCGGTGTGGGTGTCGTCCGAGGACGAACTGGCTAGGGCGGGCGACTGGCTGGCCAAGTTCCGCCGGCAACCCACCGATCCGCGCTACCGCCAAAAGGCCCGCCAGGCCGACCGCATCAAGCAGCAGGAAGTCGAGTCCGACGCGGAATACGCCCGTAAAATCAAGGACCGGCGCCAGGTCTTCCGCCCGGTGACCGGCGTCGGCAGCCGTCCGCTGACGGTGAGCCTGATCGCGATTTCGGTGCTAGTTTTCCTGGGCAGAAATGGATCGGCCAAGGCGCTGCTCGATGCGTATCTCAGCTTCAGCCAGTTTCCCACCGGCCTGCCCGAAATCATGCAGGGACAGTTGTGGCGGCTGATCACGCCCATCTTCATCCACTTCGACTGGTTGCATATTCTCTTCAACCTGCTCTGGCTTTGGGATCTGGGCGGGATGATTGAAAACCGGCTTGGCCCGGCGAAACTAGCCGTAATCTTGGTCGGGCTGGCGGTGGTATCCAACGCGGCCCAGTATTTCGGCGCGGAACTATTGCTCCAAGCGGCGGAAGCCAGCGGCTCCGGCTGGGGCGCTGCGGTGGCGTCGCGCAGCGCCGAGATGCTGGGCAGCGGTCTCAATTTTGGCGGCTTGTCGGGCGTGAACTACGGCCTGCTGAGTTACATCTGGATGCGCGGCCGGCACGACCCCGACTCGGGGTTGTTCCTGAATCCGCAGAGCCTGATGATCATGCTCGTCTGGTTTGTGCTCTGCTTCACGCCGATCTTCGGGCACATCGCCAACGGCTGTCACCTCGCCGGCCTGGCGCTGGGCGCGGCGTGGGGCTGGCAGGCGGCGCAACGGCCGCGTTGAGCCGTTGGCGCGACACGATTTTCCCCTTTCGCCCGGCTGCCGTCTCTGTAGTTTTGCGCCATGCCATTGCCGATTATCAGCGTCGCCCAAATGCGCGAGTGGGAACAATCCACTTGGGCGTCCGGCCAGACGGAGGCGGAAGTCATCCGCCGCGTCGGCGCCGCGCTCGCCCGCCAGGCGCTGAACCGCACACGCCCAGGCGACTTTATCCTGATCGTCGCCGGCGGCGGCCACAATGGTGACGACGCCCGCGCAGCCCGCGAACACTTGGCGGCGCGGCGTGTGGAAAGTGTGGAGGTGACCGACCCCGCTGCTGCGCTCCCGGCGCTGGAGAAGCTGCTGGCTGCCAGCCCGGCACTGGTCATAGACGGCCTTTTCGGCGTTGGTTTGAATCGTCCGCTGGAAGGCGCCTGGCTGGAAATCATCCGGCGGTTGAATCAATCGGGCTGTCCGGTGCTGGCGGTGGACGTGCCCTCGGGCCTGAACGCCGACACCGGCGACCCGCTTCCGGAAGCCATCCAGGCCACCGCAACGCTGACGGTGGGAGCGCCAAAAGCGGGCTTGTTGCGCCCAGCGGCATGGCCGTTCGTCGGGCGGTTGGAAGTGGCGGCTGAAGTGGGTCTCCTCCCCTGCCCCACGAGCAGCGAACTGCAATGGACCTTACCAGATGACTTTCGCGGGCTGCCGCTCCGGCGCGAGGCGCATGGCCACAAAGGCAACTACGGGCACCTGGCCATCATCGCCGGCAACGTCGGCCACGCGGGAGCGGCGGTGCTGGCCGCCCGCGCCGCCCAGCGCGCCCGACCGGGATTGATCACCGTCATCACCACGGAAGATGCCTACCACGGCGTGGCCGCCCAGTGCCAGGCTGTCATGGTGGTGCCGTGGACCCCGGAGTTTCAGCTCGGCGATCATTACTCCGCCCTGCTTGTCGGCCCAGGATTGGCCGGCAGGGATGTGCCGGAGGCCTTGCCACCGCTGCTGCGCCGCCTGTGGCGCAATGCGCGGTTTCCCATCATCACCGACGCCAGCGGCATCACTTGGCTGGAACCAGCGCCGACGCCACACAACTCCATCCGCATCGTCACCCCGCACCCAGGCGAGGCGAGCGTGTTGCTGAAATCCACCACGCCACAGGTGCAGGCGAACCGCCTGGAGGCGCTGCGCCAGATTGCTCGGCGTTATGGGAATCCCTGGGTGGTTTTGAAAGGCCACCAAACGCTTGTTGGCCGGCTGGAAGGTCCAGTCTTTGTGAACTCGTCTGGTGGCCCGCACTTGGCGCAAGGCGGCAGCGGCGACGTGCTCGCCGGCTTTCTCAGCGGCCTGATTGCCCAACCTGTCTGGCAACAAAATCTCCTGTTGGCCGTCCGTTACGCGGTCTGGCAACACGGCGCGACCGCCGACGCGTTGGAGGCACGCCAGCCAAACTGGATCGTCGAGGAACTGGCGACCGAACTGGGACTGGCGGGGCGGAACGGAAACACTTTTTGAACCGCGCCGCCGCACTGCAGGAGCTTTTTGCTTTCATTCGCCTCCGCCGTTTGCTAACCAGATGCACCATGTGCCGGCTTTTTCACATCCTGACTCTCGCCTGCCTGCTCGGACTCGTCGTCGAACAGGCAGGCGCGGCGATTTACAAACTGGAGGACGGCTCCACCATTGAAGGCGAGCCGATCTCCACCGGCGAGGAGGGTGCCATGTTCCGGCTCACGGGCAGCGACGATACCACGCCGCGCATTCCTTGGGTCAAGTTCACCCAAGAGGCGTTGAAGGAGCTTAAGAAAATCCCCAAGTGCGCCAAGTTCGTGGAGCCGTTCATCGAACTGGATGTGCAGAAGAAAGTGACGCGTAAGGCCGTGGCTATCGAAGAGTGGCCGAAGCTGGATCGCACTCCGGGAAAATCGTTGCTGGGCAGTTTCTTCAGCACCGGCCTGGGCTTGCTGGCGCTGGTGCTGTTCTACGCGGCGAACCTCTACAGCGCCTACGAGATTTCCGTGATCCGGGCCTATCCTTGGCTCTTGGTCTGCGGGATCGCCGCCGTCGCGCCCGTCATAGGGCCGGTCCTTTTCCTCTGCTTGCCCACCCGCCTCAAGACGCACGAGCAGCAAGCGGTGGCCGCCGAAGCCGCCGCCGCCGCCGAGGCCGCCGCGCTCGAAGCCGCCCTGCCCGCCGATGGGACGGCCGCCGAGAGCGCCGCGGCCGTGCCGGTGGAGCAACCCACGGCTCCGCGACTCCCGCCCACGCAGCGCTTCGTCCGGGGAAATTACTCCTTCAACCGCCGTTTCTTCGAGACGAAGTTTGCCAGCTTTTTTAGCATCGTCCGCCGCGACTCCGATAAAGACATGGTGCTGCTCGTCAAATCCGCCCGGGGTAATTACACCGCCACCCGCCTCACCCGCATCTCCGCCGCCGACGTCCACCTGCAAGTCCAGGAAGGTCCCGCTTCGAAGGAGGTCATGGTGCCTTTCATCGAAATTCAGGAAGCCATCCTTAAGCACAAGGACTCGCCCGATCGCTGAGCCGCAGCCACCCGGCCCTTGCGCCGCCTTCGTGCCGAAGCTTCGCGTCATCTTCATGGGCACGCCGCACTTGGCCTGCGTGAGCTTGGCTGCGCTGCTCGGTCAACCGGACTGGCACATCATCTCGGTGGTCACGCAACCCGACCGCCCCAAAGGCCGCGCCTTGGCCTGTCTGCCCTCGCCGGTGAAAGAACTGGCCATCGCCTGCGGCCTGCCGGTCCTGCAACCGCTCAAAGCTCGTGACGCCGCCTTCGTGGAAACCCTCCGCGAGCAGGCCCCGGATCTCATCGTGGTGGCTGCCTACGGACACATTCTGCCCCCGGCGATTCTGGAACTGCCGCGCTTCGGTTGCCTGAACGTCCACACCTCCCTCCTGCCCAAGTACCGTGGTGCCGCGCCCATCCAATGGTCCATCGCCCACGGCGAAACCGAGACCGGCGTCACCCTCATGCAAATGGACGCCGGCATGGACACCGGCGGCATCGTCGCCCAGCGGGCCACACCGATCGCTGCCGACGACAACTCGCAGACCTTGCACGACCGCCTCGCCGAACTGGGTGCCGCACTGCTCGTCGCCACGATTCCGGACTATGTCCGCGGCGAATCCCTCCCACGCCCGCAGCCCACGGAAGGCATCAGCCATGCGCCGAAGGTGACGAAGGAAGACGGACACGTCGGATGGAGTCTCACGGCACCAATGTTGTGGAACCGGCTCCGGGCCTTCACCCCGTGGCCGGGCGCGTACACCTTTCCGCAACCGCCGGCCAAACGACAAATGCTCAAGCTCTGGCAGGCTGAAGTGGCCGAAGGCGCGACGGGCCAACCTGGGGAAGTGATCGCCGCTGACAAATCCGGGATCCTCATCGCCTGTGGCACCGGCGCGTTACGCGTGCTCGAACTCCAACCCGAAGGCGGACGCCGCATGAAGGTGCCGGACTTCCTCGCCGGTCACGCGCTCCCGCCCGGGACTATGCTGGCGTAAAACCCGAACTCCGAAGCAAGTGGGCAATAGACGCGACAGAAACCAAAGGGGAGCACGCGCCTCCGGCGCGTGGTTTTCGGCGTCGCGCCGAAAACCTCGTCCTGCCAACTTTTTCCCGCCCGAAACTCCAGGCAGAGTGCAGAACCTAAGTTCGGACGCGACGCCTGCGCTTTCCATGCTTACTTTGGAGTTCGGATTCAACCGGCCGCCGGGCGCAAATCCTCCGTCAATCGCGGGGCGGTGGGCTTGCCGTTGGTCCGCTGCGCGGGCTGGCGTTCAATTGCTGCGCGCCATCCCAGTAGTAGAGCAGCCCGGATAGTCCGGTGAAGCAGGCCGTGGCGAGCGCCAGGGATTCAAGCGGGCCGTCGGGCCATTTGAGCAAGGCCCAGAGCACAACGGCCATTTGCAGGACGGTGGCGATCTTGCCGGAGATGCGCGGGCGCACGGTGACGCGCCCGCAGACGTGGTGGATGACCGCCCAGCCGATGACCAGCAGCAGGTCGCGGCTCACGATGGTCGTCACGAACCACAGGGGCAGCGGGGGCAAATAGGGACGGTGATCAAAGCTCAGAAACACGACGCCGGAGACGAGGAGGAGTTTGTCCGCCAACGGGTCCAGGAGCGCGCCCAACTCGCTGCGCTGGTTGTAGCGGCGGGCGATGTAGCCGTCCACGCCGTCGCTCAAGGCGCAGAGCGCGAAGGCGGTCACGGCCAGCCAGCGGTGGAGTTCCGCGCCGCCGTTGCCGTAGTAAAGCACCTGGCAAATGAAGAATGGCACCAGCAGGATGCGCAGGATGGTGACTTTGTTGGCGGTGGTCATGGCGGCGAAGGCAGAGGGCAGAATGAAGAATGAAGAATCGCTTTGCCAGCGCTGGAACTGCGGCTGGGGGCTTCGGGTTT
>CAINDV010000967.1 GCA_903847485.1 uncultured Verrucomicrobiota bacterium | reverse complement strand
TGGGCAGGCAACAGATAGTGGTTTCATCCCAGCCCATTTCACTCGAAAACACGGGATGGGTCTAGCAAAAAGTGCGAGCCCTGTGGTTAGGGCCCACTCCCGATGCATATGAAAATGCCGTGTGTCAGACGGTACGTGGGATTACTTTTGCTTGGACAAAGTCGCGTACCACGGACACTCTCTCACGACCCGTTGGGATAAGACGGGGGCGAAGTACGGGAAAGGGAAGTGGCCGCGCGTCTTCGCCGACCGCCGCGAGATCGTCAACTCGAATGGCCTGGGGCGTGTGAGCGGACGTTTGGCGCTGTCCGGGACGATTGGAAAATAGCACTCCACCTTAAGCTGGTGAAAGAGCATACAAAACGATTCAGCACTGTTATTGCCCTGCTGGCACTGACTCTTGGCGGTTGCCAACCGCTGAGGGCGGCGACGTTCCAAATACTCATCAACCATCTGGGCTACGACACTCGGGGCGGCAAGAGACTCGTGGTGCAGAGTGCGGAGGAGATAGCTCTCGCGCAGTTCCAGGTTCTCGACAGCCATGGGCGCGTCGCGTTCGATGGGCCGCTCCAGAAGGTCGGCCCGGTGGCTGGCTGGAAAGGCCGATACTTCCACCAGGGAGACTTCTCGACTCTCGCCCAGCCGGGCAATTACCGCATTCAAGTGAAGGAGGTGCGTTCGGAGACGTTTGCCCTCAGCGAACGGTTACTGCCTGAGGCCTGCCTTTCCGACCTAATCTATTACTTTCGCATCCAGCGCTGTAGTGGCATCTATGACAAGGTTGATCGCTCCATCCCCTTTTTTGGCAAGCCTCAGCGTCAGCGGGTGGATGTCCACGGCGGTTGGTACGATGCCTCGGGCGACGTGTCGAAGTACATAGGCTGCCTCAACGAATCCAATTACATGAACACTCAGGAGTCGCCCATGGCTGTATGGTGTTTCTTGCAAAGTGCGGACTTGTTGCGGACGCAGAAGAGTCAGCGACTGCGGGCGATGATTCCCCTGCTCCGGGAGGAGGCCCTATACGGTGCTGATTTCGTGGTCCGCATGCAGGATCCCACTGGATACTTCTATACCTCGGTCTTTGACGGTTGCACGAAAGACCCTGCTCAGCGCGAGATTTGCGCCTTCAAGGGACTGAGCCACACTAAGAATGGCGAGACTCAGGCGGGCTTCCGGGAAGGCGGGGGCATGGCGATCGCGGCCCTCGCCCGGATCAGCAGCCTCAAGCAGAGCGGCGATTACACGTCAGACCATTACTTGGCGGCGGCTGAGAAAGGCTTCCAACACCTTCTGGTCCATAACTTGGAATATGTGGACGATCACCGGGAGAACATCATTGACGACTATTGCGCGCTGCTCGCCGCCACGGAACTCTACCATGCCACAACCAATGCATCTTACCTCCAGGCTGCCCGGTCACGCGCGGAATCGCTGGTAAGACGCATTTCCCAGGACGATAAGTATGCCGGTTGGTGGCGGGCGGACGAGGATGGAACGAGGCCCTTCTTTCACGCGGTTGACGCGGGCTTGCCGGTGGTAGCTCTGTTTCGCTACCTACAGTTCGAGAGCGACGCCGAACGGAAGACCACTGTCGAGAAGGCCGTGATGGCATCCCTCCAGTTCGAGTTGGCGATCACGAAAGAGGTAACCAATCCTTTCGGGTATGCCCGGCAGTATGTGAAGGCTGTCAGCGGCGGCAAGCGCGGTGCCTTCTTCATGCCTCACCGCAACGAAACCGGCTACTGGTGGGTGGGCGAGAACTCCCGGCTGGCTTCATTGGCGGCGGCGACGCTGCTGGGAAGCCGGGGCGCCTCGCCCGGGATGACTGTGGAGTTGCGCACTTATGCCATCAACCAGATTAGCTGGATTCTCGGCCTGAATCCTTACGATTTATGCATGCTGCAAGGCAAAGGACGGAATAACCCAGGTGACTACGAGGCTGGAGCACCCAGCCCGCCGGGCGGCATCTGCAATGGGATCACGTCGGGCGTGGAGGACGAGCAGGACATCGCCTTTCAGCCCGCACCTTATGGCCGGCGGGCGGACTGGAGCTGGCGCTGGAAAGAGCAGTGGATTCCACATTCAGCCTGGCTGGCCCTGGCGCTCGCGGCCGAGGCAGCGGTGGCACGTTGACAACCTTAAATGACTATGACTCCAACCACACTAAGAACTGAACCGCAACCCCCAACTTGGTTCCGACAGATAGTTACCAGAGCTGCCCTCTGGTTGGCGTCGTGCGTTATCCTCTGCGGACGTTGCTTGGCCGGGGATCCTACGCCGGTTTTTCACGCGCAAGGTGAGATGGCGGGGGAAGTCACGGCCACCAGTGTAATTCTTCAATCTCGCCTTACCGCGAGCGAGGGTCTGCGCGACGGCGACATGCCAGGTGCGGCTGGCGTGGCCTGTTTTGAAGTTAGCGACAACACCGATTACACTGGGGCGAAACGCACCGCCTGGCTCATGGCGGAGGCGGAACGTGATTTCATTGTGCGAATCGCCGTCGGCGGGTTGCGGCCTGGCACACGTCACTCCTACCGGCTGGTGTTCGGCACCAACGAACGGGAGACTCGCACCGGCCCGACACACTCGTTCCAGACGTTACCGGGTGCGGAATCGGACGCGGCGGTGAGCTTCGTCGTCATCACCGGCATGAATTACGATCCGTTCATGACCGGCAGGGTGAATGGCACTGCGCCCGCCAGTGCCACCGCCGAAGACAAGCGGCTCGGTTATCCGGCACTGGAGGTGATGCGGCGGTTGCGGCCGGACTTTTTTGTCGGTACCGGCGACTCCGTGTACTATGACCGGCCCATTAACACCGCCGCGCAAACACTCCCCGCGATGCGCCGTAAGTGGCACGAGCAGTTCGTCTTGCCGCGCTGCGTGAGCTTCTTCGGCGAAGTCGCGAGTTTTTGGGAGAAGGATGACCACGACACTCGCTACGACGATTGCGACAACACGGGCAATAAAGCACCCTCGCCGGAGCTTGGTGGCCGCGTCTTCCTTGAACAAATGCCGGTCGCCGATCCCGCCGCCGCCCAGCCGCTCACCTATCGCACGCACCGCGTAAGCCGGCAGTTACAGGTCTGGTTCACCGAGGGCCGCGATTACCGCAGCCCGAACCAACAGCCCGACGGCCCCGACAAATCGCTCTGGGGCCGCGAGCAGCGCGATTGGCTCCAGCGCACGTTGCTGGCCAGCGACGCCACCTGGCGCGTGCTAGTGTCGCCGACGGCTATGGTTGGTCCCGACGACGCGCGTAAGAGGGACAATCATACGAACCCGGAAGGTTTCCGGCATGAGGGCGAGGCCTTCTTCGCGTGGCTGAAACAGAATAGCATCACGAATTTCGTCATCGTTTGCGGGGACCGGCATTGGCAGTACCACTCGATTCATCCCAGCGGCTACGCGGAGTTCTCCTGCGGCACGCTCTGCGACGAGAACGCGCGTCTCGGCCAGAAACCCGGCAGTAAGTCCTCCACCGACCCCGCCGGCGCTATCCGCCAGCCCTGGACCCAGGCGCGAGCCTCCGGCGGATTCCTGCGGGTGGTCTCCAAGCTGGCCACGCTCACGTTCGAGTTCTACGATGACACCGGCAACCTTCTTTACCATCAGACCCAATAGCTCAGGGAGCCAACGCCATGAAATCAGCCGCCGAAAGAGCCGCCATGACTGTAACCACGCCCATTACCGAACTCCAACCTATAACGAGAATCCGCCAGCTATCTATCTGTGAGTTAGTGGCGGGAGGCACACTGTTGATGATGCCACTTTCCACGCTGGCCGCGGCGGCGGCGGAAGCCCGCTGGGGCTGACATGGCGGAACGGCTATGGCACTGCGGCGGCAAGTGGGTGCAACCTATCGCCAATGCCGAACGTAAAGCTGACCGATGACGAGGAGCGCGCCGGGGACGTCTGATTTGAAACAGGCGGCTGATCGCGCTCCTCGTCATTCGGTCGAGCGTCTGGTTGGGCCGCCTGCAAACGATGGGATTACTTGTTGCGATAAGAACCGTCAACTCTGCGTGAGTGTCGCGCATTTTCCGCCAAGCGTTTCCCTTCTTTGTATACTTTATCGTTTGCACTTTGTTTACGGCGCTCGCGGGTCGGGAATAGTCCTCCACCTGACACACCGGAAACCAATATTGCCGGCCTTTTTTGACGGGTAGCTGAAACCCCTGTTCGCGGCCCGTGCGGCTTCGGCACCCTGATACCAGTCTCCGCCCCGGCATACGCGCAACGAACCGGATCCCGGGCCTCTCGGATCCTCGCCTGGAGAAGTGTGGTAGTAAATCGGGGAAAACCAATCCCAGCACCACTCCGAGACATTGCCCGCCATGTCACACAGCCAATAGCCGTTCGCATACCCGGCGTAAAAGAACCCCACCGGGCTGGTGTAGGGATAAACCTTCGTTGCGAAGGCCGGGTGGTATCCGTTCGTGTCACTCAGATCATAACCGTTTCCGCTGCCGTTTCCTTTGTAGTTGGCCTGCTCATGGGAGATCGTGTCCGTATCGCTCCAGGGGAACCGACGATCATGCACGCCGCCCCGCGCCGCCTTCTCCCACTCCGCCTCCGTCGGCAAACGGTATCCGTTGGTCTCCCAGTTACAGACAACATTCGACTCATTCCCGGTGCGGTACGTGCTGTCGTTGATTGTATAGCAGGGTGCCAGACCCTCCATTTGACTCCGGGCGTTATACCACTTCAGACATTCGTACCAGGACACAGAATTCACCGAATGATTGGTCGCCTTGCCTGACCCACTTCCCGCGTGATACCGTAGCCATTTGTCGCCGCCCAATTCGCTATCTCGTCCCACCGGGACTTTGTTACCTCGTACCTGGCCATGTAGAACTCGCTGACACTCACCCTGTGCTGGGGCGTCTCCTCAGCAGCGCCCTCATGGCCCACATTCGTCGTTGCTCCCATCACGAAGCTTCCCCACGGAATGAGGACCATGCCGATTGGCGGATTCAGATCGAACGCTCGCACCGTGACGGTCGTCTTCCCAAAGGTGGAAATTTGAATATAACCTCCCCACATGTTGGTGAATGAAAGTGTCCTTGCGTGTGCCCGCTGCAACTGTAACAACTGGCCTTGAGTCGCAGGATCGGTCTGTACACATGTGACTTCACCGCTTCTATTATACCAGACGCGGTTGAGAAGGTGACTTATTGATTGACGTTTTTTTGGCGCGCTGTTAAGGAAATGGCGCATGATTTGTCCCGCCTTTACCGACCACGATCGGGCCGCACTGGCCACCGAGCGCTATCTGCATCCGCAC
>CAINDV010000966.1 GCA_903847485.1 uncultured Verrucomicrobiota bacterium | reverse complement strand
GCTGACCCACTTGATGCCCGTTCAACTCGCGCTGGAACTGGGGGTGGAAGCCGCCCCGCCATTCTTACACGGGCAAACCACAAATCCTCAAAATCCCAAATAAAATCCCCATTTCACACTCTGGCTTTCGCAACACCCTCTCAAACTTATGATTGGAAAAATTAAGCGCGCATCAAATGAAATCGATCGGGTAAGAAAGTCGATGACCATGAAGGACCTCAAGGAGCCGTCACAGCCAGCCGGAATCATGACGGATCGTCAACCAGCCAAATGTTCATGGGCCGTCCGACTGATTCCGGCCGTCCTGCTCGTTGCTTGCGCTTTACAGTGTGATCTTTCGCAGGGCCGGGAGCTCGGTTCTGCCGATTCCGTGGCGGCAAAAACTTCTGCGAAGGTGAAGGACCCGGCCAGGGCTGATGATCGGCTTTTGCACGCTGTGTTTGTTGATCCGCCGGTCCATGCGCGGCCCGGTTCGTTTTGGGATTGGCTCAACGGGTCGATCACCCAGGAGCAAATCACCCGGGATTTGGAGGCGATGAAACGCGGTGACGTGCGTGGCGGTGAGATTTGGGACGTGGCCGCTTACGCCGATCCTGACGGACGAGTGCCTGCTGGGCCTACATTTCTCGGGCCGGAGTCCACGCAGCTGATCGTCCATGCGATTCGCGAGGCCGACCGGCTCGGGCTGGAAATCGGCGTGGTGGCCTCAAGCGGTTGGAATGCGGGCGGGAGTTGGATTCCGCCGCAGCATGCCGGGAAAGGCCTCTACCAATCGACGACCACGGTAAGCGGGCCCAGGGAGTTTCACGCAGAATTGCCCTTGCCTGAGTTGCCGAAACTTTGTCCGCGGGATGCGCTTGGCCGGCCAATCTATCTCCGAGAAGTGGCGGTGTTGGCCGTGCCTCATAACCCGTCAAAAACGATTGCCAATCCAAACCAAGTCGTCGACCTGACGAAAAGGGTCGATGCCGATGGAAAGTTGCGTTGGGATGTGCCTGCGGGCGATTGGGACATGCTTCGAGTTGTTTGTGCGAATCATGGGCAGCAGTTGATCGTGCCAAGTCCGAATTCCGGCGGGCCGATGATCGACTTCTTCGATCCCCGTGCTACCGAATTTCATCTCCATCATATTGTCACCACTATTCTAAAAGAACTGGGGCGCAAGTCGTTCGCGGGGACGAGCTTCAAGACGTTGGAGTTCGACAGCATGGAACTGGACGGGTTTACGCCTTGGAGCGAGGCCATGGCCGGGGAGTTCCAGCGACGGGTGGGTTATTCGGTGATCCGGTTTTAACCCGTGCTCGCCGGTTGGAAGCTGGCAGATCAAGAAGTCCAGGAGCGGTTTTCTTACGACTGGCGAAAGATGGTGAGCGACCGCTTGATTGACTCACATTACGTGACGGCCCGGAAGGTCATCGGATCGTACGGCGTGAAGCTCATCGCGGAGGCGGGCGGGCCGGGGCCTCCGATCTGGGACTCCAATCCGGTGGATGGAGTCAAGGCGCTCGGGGCAGTTGATATTCCCCGGGGGGAGTTTTGGATCAGGCATCGCGGAATTTTCCTCGTCAAGCAAGTCGCATCGGCCGCGCATGTTTACGACAAACGCCTGGTTGACGGGGAGTCGTTTACCACATGGCGTCGCTGGGTCGACGGGCCGCTGGTTTACAAGAAGCTTGCCGATCGGGCATTGTGCGAAGGCCTGAATTGTTTTTCATTTCACACGTTCGCCAGTTCCCCGCCCGAGGCGGGACTTCCGGGTTGGGCCTATCATGCCGGCACGGATATCAATCCGACGGCCACCTGGTGGCCGATGGTCCGCGGGTTGACGGACTACATGGCTAGGTGCTCATACATGCTTCGCCAGGGATGGTTTGTGGCCGACGTTTGTTATTTTTACGGCGATCAGGCACCTAACTTTTATCCGGGGTTGTGCGATGTGCCTGAGAAGCCGTTATTGGATGGTCTCGATCCGCGCTACGGTTATGACGTCTGTTCCTCGCAAGTGATCCTTCAGCGGATGCGTGTTGAAAATCATCGGATCGTGCTGCCGGATGGGATGAGTTACACGGCGCTCGTTCTGCCCGAGCAGGATCATATCCCAGCGGGAGTTCTCGAAAGAATTTGTGCCCTGGTGGCCGACGGGGCAACGGTGATCGGTCACCAAAAACCGACCCGCGCTCCGGGCATGAAAGATTCCGAAAAGGAAACCCGAAAAATTGGGCGATTGGTCGATGAGCTTTGTGGACGGGGTGAGGTGCCAGACAAACAAGACAAGCAATCGGTTCGAATCCGGCCTATCAAACGGGGGCGGTTTATTGTTGCTGGCGATCGAAGTAAAGCGCTCCAGGAAATCGGAATCGGCGGGGATTTTGAAATCGCAGGACGCGGTGAGGGAGACTTGGGGCCATTGGACTTCCTTCATCGGAAGACCACGGAGGATGAATTCTATTTCGTCTGCAACAAGACGATGGATCCGCAGAGGCTGACCTGCCGCTTCCGGGTGGCGGCGGAAACCAACGGACAGGCACCCGAATTCTGGTGGCCCGATTCGGGACTCCGGAGCGCTTGTCCCGATTGGAAAAGCGTTGCCAGCGGCCATACCGAACTGCCGGTGGAGCTCGGGCCGTTGGGGTCGGTATTTGTCGTCTTTCGGAAAGCCAGCACTGCCACCAGCAAACCGTTGGATTCCCTCGCATGCGAGACATTCCCGGCGGCGGAAACTCCCGCGCCGTTGACGCTCGATGGACCCTGGCAAGCCGAGTTCCCCGAAGGCTGGGACGCGCCGCAAATGACGACATTTGCGAAACTGCAAAGCTGGACGGAGTCGGACAACGAAGGAATCCGGTTCTTCTCGGGAATCGCCACCTATCGGAAAACCTTTGAAGTGCCGGAATTAGAAGCAAAACGGAGCCGACTCTTCCTGGAACTGGGCGACCTGGCCGAAATCGCCGAAATCATGCTCAATGGCAAGCGCCTCGGCCTGGCCTGGCTGCCGCCCTATCGGATAGAAATCTCCGGCGCGGTGCAAGCCGGCACGAATTAGTTGGTGATCCGGGTCGCCAACCTCTGGGCCAACCGTCTCAACGGGGATTCGTTGCGTCCTGAGTCAACTCGCTTTACCCGCAGTGTCGTGTAGCAAACAAAGTTAGAAAAAGTGTGCGAACAAAGTTGGAATGGGTCAGAACCCCGGGCAATGGAGCAGGACGATGGGTTTGGCCTTTTTGTTTGGGGCGTGGCGGAGGTAGTAAATGTCGCCCTCGGGGCATAGGCAGCGAATCACCTTGGAACGTGGTGGAGCGACAATGGACTGGCGTTGCGCGCCGACGGGGACTTTACCGTCGTCCCCGACGCGGACGCGAGTTGGCTGGCTCCAGACGTAGGGCCCCCACGGACAG
>CAINDV010000965.1 GCA_903847485.1 uncultured Verrucomicrobiota bacterium | reverse complement strand
GTCGCCGCACTCAGATGGACCCCCCCTTAAAGTAATAAATGAGTGGGAAGGGGGGATGCCGCGGAGGGGATGGCGCTGTGTCAAAAGTGAAGCCTCCTGCCCAAAACTTTTGGACCGTCAGTGCATCAGCACCCCGCCGCTCACATCCACGGTGGCGCCGGTCATGTAGCTGGCGGCCCCGGAGGCGAGGAACACCACCACCTTGGCGATTTCGTCTGGTTGCGCGATGCGATGCAGGGGAATCCGCGCCAGATACTTTTCTTTCCGCTGTTCCCAAATCTCCGCCACCATCTCGGTCATCACCATGCCAGGGGCGACCGCGTTCACGGCGATGCCTTCCAACGCGACTTCGCGGGCGAGGGCGCGGGTCATGGAAATCAGCGCGCCTTTGCTCGCGTCGTACGGCAAGTGGCCGGAGGTGGAGCCGAGGAACGCCGCCTGTGAGGCGACATTCACAATGCGGCCCGGCGCCCGGCGGGCGCGCAGACGCTGGATGAACTCCTGGGAGGCCTGGAACGCGCCGGTGACATTGACGGCGAAGGTGCGCTCCCATTCTTCGCGCGTGTAGCTCTCCAGCGGACCGCTCGGACAATGGGCGGCGTTGTTGACCAGCACATCCACCGGACCAAACGCCTGCTCCAACTGATCGAACATCGGCGCAATGTCCGCTTCCTTGCCGATGTCCCCAGCAACCGGCGCGGCCTGGTTGCGGCCGATCTCGCTGGCCAGCACTTCCGCCTGTTCGCGGCTCTGGCGGTAGTTGATCCCGACTTTGGCGCCCTCAGCCGCGAACGCTTTGCAGATGACTGCGCCGATGCCGCGCGCTCCGCCGGTCACGATTACGACCTTGTTGCGCAGGTTCAGATCCATCAAGGCTGGCGCTTGAGAGCCTTGCGCTCCCGGCCCAACGCATCCGCGGCGATCATCGCGTCCACGACCATTTCCGAGGTGACCTTGAAAGGATGGGCGTGGCAGAGCGAGCCGGGGCCGGCGCACACGTCGCCAATCTTCTGGAGACGATCGCGCGTCACGCCGGACAGGCCGAGTTCGGCGAACGTCACCGGCAGGCCGACGGCGATCATCCAATCGACCATCTTGAGCATTTCATCGGTGGCCATGTTCTCATCGAGGCAGAACTGGCTGATGATGCCGAAGGAGACTTCCTCGCCGTGCATCAGACCCTTGCACTCCGGAAAGCCGGGCAGGCAGTTGGCGATCATGTGCGCGGTCGCCACGCCACAGCTTTCAAAACCCAAGCCGGACATCAGCGTGTTGGCTTCGATGACACTTTCCACGGCGTGCGTCACGACCTTCTGTTCGACGGCCCGCTTGGCTTCGAGGCCGTATTTCATCAACGTCTCATAGCCCAGCCGCGCAATGGCCATCGCCACCAGCGTTGCGCGGCCGCCGACCAGATTCTGCCCCCGCGTGGAATGAACGACCTCGGCTTCGACCCACGTCGAGAGCGCGTCGCCCATGCCCGCCACGAACGCCCGCACCGGCGCCTCGGCAATCACCTGGCTGTCCACGAGCACCAGATCCGGATTCACGCCCCAGCTTTCGAAGCCCTGGCAGACGCCCTTCTCGTCGTACCACACCGTGAAGGAACTGGTCGGCGAATCGGTTGAGGCCACTGTCGGACAGGAGACCATCTTGGTGCCCGCGGCCGCAGCAGCGGCCTTGGCGGTGTCCAGAGTCTTGCCGCCACCGAAACCGACGATCACGTCCGCGCCCTGGTCACGGGCGATTTGCGCAACGCGGGCCACCTCGGCCTTGGTCGAGTCGCCGCGGAATTCCACGTCCGCGGCTTCCAGTGCCGCGGCCTTGAGGCTGCCGAGCACGCTTTCGCCCAGAAGTCCTTTCACGCGGGCGTCCCACAAGACCAGGGGTTTCTTCCCGACCTTGCTGATGTGGGCACCGGCTTCCCGCAGCACGTTGCGGCCCTGTAAATATTTTCTCGGAGCGATAAATGTGAAGTGCATTTGGATGGTTCTATGGAAGTTAATGGATTCTCAGAATTTGACCTTGGCATCGGTGAACTTCACCGCCTCTCCCGTGTGGAATGTGGAGAACTCGGTGAAGATTGCGCCCTGCGGCCCGGCTTGCATCCAGTGTTTCTCCAGCGGACGGGAGATGCCTACGATGTCGCCCACGCCCAGAACCCGCTCGCACTTCACCGTGACATTGGCGGCGTCCGCGCCGGCGAGCTTCGCCTTCATGTTCGGCGTCGGGGCGCCTTCGGTGTAGGCGTAAATCTCCCCGTGCCGGACCAACCAAGACTCCATCTTCGCGGGGATGTCTCGCACCTGCACGTGCCAGTGCTCAGGAATGATCTGGCCGGGAAGCAGGAAGGCATCGAGGCCGCTGAAGTTGTGCGGCTCGTCGCCCCACCAGAGGATCACGCCCAGGCCCGCTTCGGTGAACCGGCCCAAGCCGAAGTCCGACACAAATAGTTTTCCGGCGATGGTGTCGTTGACGGGGTAGCCGGACTGCTGGAGAAAGTCCAGGTAGGCGCGCTTGGCGGCCTCCTGGTTGAAACTGCCGTTCGCGTCGTAGAACTGTTGGTTGTCCGGCCCGGAGAAGCCGCCGGCCCGCATCTGTTGGAACAGGTTGCCGCTGTCAAAAATTTCCCAGGCCTCAGCCAGCCTGCCGTCCGCGATGCAGAACGTGCTGACAGCGGGACAACGGATGAGGTTCCCCTTGGGTTTGATGCCGGCAAACTCGCCCGTGTGCCGCGCCACCAGGGCAAAGTGGCAATCCACTTTGTTCCCCTCGGCCAGCATGAAATCGTGTTCGATCTTCATGTCGCTAAAAACGCCGCCGAGAATGGTCTGGAAAAACTGTCGCACGCCCGCTGGACCGGCCGGCACGCCGGGTGGGAAATGATGATCCACGAACGTGGCGCTGACGACTTGCTCAATGCCCGAAAGGCCGCCCATCGCCTCGGAATAATACCGTCGGACCAGAGTCTTGTTTGCTTCTGACATATAGTGTCTCCGTGGTTATTTTTTGAGTTTGATGACCGATAGCGTGGCGGGCAATTGATACTTCGTATTCTTAAACTTTGGGAATGGCCAGTCCATGTTCGAGACGATGATTTCATTTCCGCGCACCAGTGCTTCGCAGGGTTGGTCGAGTTCGCCGGTCCGCTTGTCGGCCACGTCTTCATTCTCGCAGAGCGTCTCGATGGTGCCGTTCGGGTGGATGATCTGGATGGCGTTGGCGGCGGAATCAGCCACGTAGAGATTGTCGGCGGCGTCGCGGTGCATGCCGTCGCAGTTGATCAACTTGCCCGGAGCTTTCGCGAAGACTTCGTTGGCCTTGACGCTACCGTCCTTGTTGAATGTGATCTTGTGCATCACGCCATCGCCGAAGAGGCCGACAAACAGGTTGCCCTTGCGGTCGAACTCGAGGCCGTCCGCGCCGAAGCGCCAGTCCTCGCGGTAGCTCTTGAACGTGGTGATGATATGCGGGTCGTCCTTCAGCGGGGTTCGGAGCGTGACGTTTTCCTCGGCGAGCTTGAACCGCAGCACCGCGCTGGTGAGCGGATGCGAATCCTCCTCCAGCACCGACTCGGTGACATAGCAGTAGCCGCCGTGAATCGCGATGCCATTGGCCACGTTGAAGCCGCTGGCGACGAGCACCATCTTGTCCACCTTGCCGCCCTTCAGCACGAACTTCCACAGGCGGGATTTCTGGTTCTTGTCCTTCATGTATTGCATGTCGGCCAGGTAAAGCGCGCCCGACGGTGCGAACCCGATGCCCATCGGCGCGATGCGGTCCACACCCTTCGCGAGGCCGGGGTACGGCGTGGGGAAATCGTAAAACTTCTCCGGCTGGTTGGCGGGGGTGATCCGCAGCAGCAGCGGCGGTTTGGTCTCGTCGTTGAAGTTGGGGATGGACACGATGATGCTCTTGTCGGGCATCAGACACATGCCGTCGGGGGTGTTGCAATAGTCCGGCAGCGCGATGAGCAACTGGGCCTTGGCCGCAGCCAGCGTGGTGGTCGGTGCCCCGACGGCCACGACCGTAGCGAGCACCAGACCGCGTAACAGCACAGGGGTATTCTTCATGCGATTTCTCTCCAGTATGATTTTATGGCGACAAACAATTTCTTTCCAGTCAATTTCCAGAGGCGAGGTTGGCAGAAGTTTCGGACCACGTCAAGGCCGAACTGGGATTTTGTCGTGTAGCAAACAAAGTTGGAAAAGAGTGTGCGAACAAAACTAGAAAGGGGTCAGAACCCCGGGCAATGGAGCAGGACGATGGGTTTGGCCTTTTTGTTTGGGGCGTGGCGGAGGTAGTAAATGTCACCCTCGGGGCATAGGCAGCGAATCACCTTGGAACGTGGTGGAGCGACAATGGACTGGCGTTGCGCGCCGACGGGGACTTTACCGTCGTCCCCGACGCGGACGCGAGTTGGCTGGCTCCAGACGTAGGGCCCCCACGGACAG
>CAINDV010000964.1 GCA_903847485.1 uncultured Verrucomicrobiota bacterium | reverse complement strand
CGCGTGCGGGCGAAAACCCTGCGGACGGACGGGCGGAGCCTGCGGGCCATCGTGACCGACGTGAACGGCACCGTGCGCGGCTGGTATGGATACTTCCAGCACAGCAAAGCCACCGCGTTTGCGACGGTGGATGGCTACGTGCGGCGCCGACTGCGCAGCCTGCTGGAAAAGCGGCGAGGCCATGCCCGGCAAGGGTTGGGCGCGGCTCATCAACGTTGGCCGAACGAATGGTTTACCCGCCGTGGGCTGCTGTCCTTGGCAGCAGAACATGAGTGGACGCGGACAATCGTAGCGATACGAACCCACTGACTGGAGAGCCGGATGCGGGAGATCCGCCCGTCCGGTTTGGAGGGAGGGGCCAGGTTCCAACCCCGGTTCCTACCCCTATCCGGTGCCGAATACGCTGGTTTCCAGCCCGCGCTGCAATCGCGCCATGTCGTTCGCCGTTGGCTGCGGCTTGCCTTCCGGCGGCATGTGGCCGTCAGCGTCCACCGGCAACCGCAAGCGTTGTAGCAACGAATTCTGGCCAGCAAGGTTTTTTCCCACAGGGCGAACTGCAACTGACCGGCTGGAAACCGGTCCCGCTACTCGGAGCCATTTCCACTTCGGAATTCGGGGTTAACCCGTGAAGGCCGGCAAATCGTCCCGGCCCCGTTGGCTGTGCGCCCGGCTGTCGTGGAAGAACTCCTTGCTTTGGCGGCTTGAACTTAGAAAGAGCAGTTGAAAGCTGGAAATCACAGAAAGCGATTGGTAGAGAAGGGAATTCAACTGCTCAGCGGCTTACCATTTGGGAGACACGTCGCAAACCAGCAACCACTTGCAAATAGGGGCTGGCGACCAAATCGGTGGGGTTCAACTGCTCTTTTTAGGTTGAACTCTTTACTGAAATTGCATGAACCAGCGTCCTTGAATTACATTGAATTACAGATGGGATGGGCTGGCGACGGAAGGCTGGAACGGCGTGACGAAGGGCTTCCAGCAGGGGGCGAATCTCGCCAGTCGGCAGCCCCCGTGACAGGGGAACCGAACGGAAGTGCCCATTGCCTCCGCGCCAGTCAATTCGGTCCGGACAGCAGGCCTTTGGCGAGCAGCACGGGCAGCAATTGCCAGGTGAAATCCGACGGCGATTTCAGATTCCGCAACGTCAGATCCTGGAGGTCCACAATAACCTCGCGCGCCTGGCCGCCGGTTCTGGGGCTGCTGAATTTTACCCGACCGAGGCTCAGTTCGAGCCGCTCGATGCCGTCGAAGGCGAGCCACGGAATGGGGTTGCCGGTGGCAGGCGGGGCGGGGGGCTGGGCGGGTTTGCGCGGCGGCGGAAGCCCGAAACGGCCCTCGATGACGTTCACCTCGTTCACCTTGAGGCGGGCGCGCGGAATGCGCAAATGCCGCCACCACAGTGCGCCGCGATCATACTCCAGATATAACTCCGGGATCTCCAGCAGCTTTACGCCACCGAGGTCCGCCGGGTAATAGACCTTGGCGTCCTCGATGCGCAGCGCGGCGGTCAACAACCCCAGATTGACGTAGCCGATCCGCGCGTCCATGCCGGTTCGGGACTGAATCTGCCACTCGATGACCTGCTTGAGGATGAAGTTGCGACCCAGTACCAGCGCGACCGCTAGGAGTAACACGGTCGCGGCCAGTCGGAAGAGCCATCTGAAAATTGTCCTCATGTCGGGTCAAGGCTCCGCCGGCCAGCCCGGATATTTCATACCTGTTACAGGCGCTGACGGAAGGAAGCGTTGTGGGCCAAAGTAATCCCCGCTTCGCCTCCTCACGTCGGCGCCTAAGTTCTGTCGTGGTTTCATGCTGGGGTATGAAATATTCGGGCTAGGGCCGTTCAAGCTAACTTAGGTTCCCGGCCCAATCGGCGGGCGGGTTCAAAGCGAAATATCCTCCGGCTGCACTTCTAGGCATTCGTCCTTGTCCTCCCAGATCACGGCCGGGTAGTGGTCGAGAAGGCGGGGGGCGAGATCGCGACCGGCCTGGGCCAGGAGAACTTCCGCCTTGAGCGCGGCGTCTTCAAAGGCCTGGTCGTAATGGCGGGCACTCTTGCGTTGGCGGTCGTCCCAGTGCGCCACTTCATGGATCGGCTCGTAAGCCACGGACCAGGCCTCGAGGTCCAGCCGCAACTCCGCCGGGATTTCGTCGAAGGGCACCAGCGTCTCGCCGCAGTGCTGGCAGATCAGTCCCGACTCGCAAACCTCGCGGGTGAGCAGCGGCAGCATGGGCGCGCGGCAGCACGACGAATCGCTGTAGGCGGCTGGCGCTGTGGCCAGGCGCTTGAGCCATATGCCGCGCTCGTGGCCGATCTGGGACGCGAGGCGGTAGGCCCCGATGAGCGGATGGGAGAGGCGCCAGACGCCGCCCTCCAACTGCCCCAGCGTCTGGGCCAGCCAGCGGGCCAGCGTCAGGTCGTCGAACAGATCAAAGGCGCGACCATATTCTTGCCACAGCAGGTCAAGTGGGGATTCCGATTCGTTTTCCACGCTGACACAATGATCCGGAAACGGCGGTTTGTCGAGCGCGGCGCGGGCTTGGAAATCAGTTTGCAGGTTGCGCCGGACTGGATTTGCATTTCCATTCTGCCTGTGCTGTAGTGTGCGCCGCTCGGCCGGCCAACCGGCTGAAACTTACAAAAATATGCTGAATCAAGCCCAAGAAGAGACCGTGCTGGCGAAAACCCGCGAGCTGTGTCAGGCCCTCCTGGACCAACCGCCGGTCGCCCAAGCGTGCCAGCAGGTCACCGCGTTCATGGCCGATCCGCAAGCCCGCGCGCTCTACGAAGACATTGTCACACGCGGCCAGGCGATGCAGGAAAAACAGCAGAGTGGTCAGGTGCCATCCCCGCTGGAACTCTCCGAATTTGAAACGGATCGCGACCAACTCCTCGCCAACCCGGTGGCGCGCGGGTTCCTGGACGCCCAGGAACTGATGCACGGGTTGCACCACAAGATTAACAAACACGTTAGCAAGCTGTTTGAACTCGGCCGCGTGCCGACTGCGGAGGACTTCGAGTCCGCCTGCTGCGGTGGCCCCGGCGATGATTGCTGCGGGGACGAAGGTCGCGGCCGTGGCGAGCCCGGCTGCGGCTGCAAGCATTGAACCGCACCGGTCGCACCAGCGAAGTGGGGTGCCGGTTTCCACGCGGTTCTGCGCACCGCTTGCCAACCCCGCCGCAGCGGACCACTCTGTGGCCCATGAACGCACTTCCATTGGCAACCATCGCCCGGCGCTGGGGCTGGCCTTTTGCCGTCGCGCTGGCGCTGACGATCACGCTTCCCGTGTTGGCGCAACCGGAACGGTCGTCGGACGAGGCCTTGCTCTACCGTCTTGAGCGCGAGGGCGGCAGACTTGTCGAGCAGCATCGCACGGCGGGCAATCTCCGCGGACAACTCAGCCGGGCCGCCTGCGAAATTCCGCTCGCCCCCGTCAGCGATCGCGCGCTTCCGCCCGCCGAAGTCATCCGCGCGGCGGAAGGCGGCGTGGTGGTGATCGGGGAGTTTTACCTTTGCGACAAATGCTCACGCCAGCATCTCGGCACGGCCAGTGGCTTCTTCCTCACTGAATCCGGCGCGCTGGCCACCTGCTACCATGTGGTCTCGCGTACCAACACCACCGGAATCGTCGTCCTGACGCGCGACGGACGGATTCTCCCGGTCACCGGAGTTTTGGCTGCCAACCGTGCGGCTGACGTGGCGGTGCTGCAAGTCGAAGGGCGCGACTTCACTCCACTGCCCCTTTCCACCAATGCGCCCGCCGGGATGCCGGTGCTGGTGTTGAGCCACCCGGACGCCCACTTCTTCAGCGCCACCAGCGGCATGGTGTCGCGCTATTTTACCCTCACCCGCCGGAAACAAACGACGACTTGGATGGCCATTACCGCCGGTTTCGCCAAAGGCTCCAGCGGCGCCCCCGTCCTCGATGCTCATGGAAATGTCGTCGGCCTCGTGGATAACACTGAGTCCATTTACTACGACGATTCCCGCCGGAAGCAGCAACAGGATTTGCAAATGGTGATCAACAACTGCGCGCCAGCGGCAGCGCTGTTGAACCTGGTGAAACCACCCAAGACGGCTCGCCAAGACGGGACCGCCGCCGCCCAATAAAGCTCAAGCTCATCACCACCTCACCACCGACGGCCCCATTAACAAGGTCTATTTTGACGCCCAGAGCGAATACGAAGCCGGCCTAGGCAGTTCTCATTTTGGATCTGGCAACCCCCGCCGGGTGAGGGCACCCGGCCTGCATCCCCACAAAACCGCCTTCTTGTAGGCCGAGTGCCCTCACCCGGCGGGAGTTGACAGGACCGTAGTGAGAACTGCTGAGTCGGCCCGCCGCAGGTGCGCGAAATCCTCAAGGAAGGCGACCGTGCCGGCGAATTCTAGGTGGAATCCGTGTTGGCAAAGGACCACCTCGACCTTACGGAAGCCGACCGGCAGATCATCCGCCGCAAGCTTGAGTCCGATCCCCATTCACGCATCGTCATCACCCACGGCACCGCCACGCTGATCAAGACCGCCGTGGTGCGGGAAGGGATTCCCGGCCAGGCCATGGGTCTCACTGGTTCCATGCAACCAGCGCGCTTTCGCAACAACGGCTGGCCGAACGGGCGCGGGAATCTGGCCCGACGCCAGCGCTATTTGGCGCCACCGGCAGGCGCGATGATGCGGTCGAGGATCATGATCTTCTGCCAGATTTTCCGGGAGAGGCCATTGGTCAGGTTTTCCACTTCGTTCACCGCTGAGAGTGTCACGGGGTCGTCGAAGCGCTGGACGTAGAGCGCGGCGATCTTGCTGGTG
>CAINDV010000963.1 GCA_903847485.1 uncultured Verrucomicrobiota bacterium | reverse complement strand
GCAAACCGCAGAGACGCGAAGAACGCAGCGGGAAGCGCCTGTTTGCGTTCCCTCCAACCAGCCACCATTCTGAGAGCGAGCACAAGCTGGCCGTTGGGTTGCTTTCTCTGCGTTCTTCGCAGTGCTATCTGCCAACTTCGGCGCGTTCTGCGAAGATTTTTTAACGCAGAGGACGCAAAGGTTGGCGCGGAGTCCCGCAGAGAACACGTTTCCTCTGCGACCCTTTTTGAAACCCTCGGCGGCCTCTGCGTTGAATCGGGTTGCCTGCCCGTTTGGTTGCGGCTTCGCCGCGCTATGTCGCTGCGGTTCAACACAGTCGTCCCGACTGCATGGATACGGCTAAGTAGTCGGTGGGGTGGACGTCAGCAGTTATGGAGTGCGCCGGCCGAGCGTAGCGGCGACGGCGCTTTGGCTTTCGGGACCGACGGAGGGAAAGCGGTGTCGCGCTGCACTGGGCACCGCAGTCCAAAAGGTCGCCGCTAACTTCGGGAAGCACGGCCTACGCCCCGGTGCTTCCGCCAGTGCCCAGTTAGCGATTTTTCGCTCAAGTCCCGGCGACTTCTGCCGATGTTAGGTGCGAGTCTTGGCCACTAAGGCGTGAAGCCGCAGAACTCCTGCCCCCGTGACAGCGGGCTGGGCCGCCCGGTGAGGGCACCGGGCCTACAGGACTGCGGGCAGCGTTGTAGGTTGGGTCCACGGACCCGGTGTGCCGAACTCGGTTCGTTTGCCCGGCGGGGAAGCGGCGTTTCGCTCTGCCCGCCAACCGGCGGCGTGCCTAACGGGAAGCTTGTTGTTATGACGCTACAAAAGAAACTGCTGTTGACCTTGCTCGGCGGGCTGGTGGTCATCCTGCCGGTGACACAGGGGTTGCAATACTTTCACAACCAAAGGACCACGCGCGAACTGGCGTCCGCCAGTGAGAAGCTCTTACTGGCCCGCGAGCGGCAAAACATCGAGAACATCCACACCGGCATCAATGTGGCGGTGACGGATTTTCTGGCGCGTGGCGACATGAGCATCTTTGAGCGGCTGATTGCCTTGCAGCATGAGATTCCGGGTTTCACCGAGTTCTCCCTCTACAATCAGCAGGGCATCATCACTTACTCGTCCGACAAGGCCTCCTTGAAACGGCCGCTGGCACCGGACCTTCAGCGGGAGTTATTCACCGCCAACGCGAAAAAGCTGGTGCGGCCCAGCGATAAGTCCTTTGACATCTATGAGCCTCAGATAGCTTACGCCAAGTGCATGGAGTGCCATGATGACTTCAAAAAGGACACGGTTTGTGGAGTTACGCACTTCCGTTTCTCGAACGATGCTGTGAGCCAGTTGAACGCCCAGTTTAGTACCGCGAGTCGGGCGGCCAACCAGCAGGGCTTGAGTGATGCGGCGTGGGTGTTTCTGCTGCAACTCGGCGTGGTGGGCGGACTTATCTTCTTAGCCAGTCGCTCGACCGCCCGGACGGTTCGGCGGGTGGGCCAACAACTCTCTCAACAGGGCGGCCAAATGCAGGCCGCTACCGGGGGACTGGCCGAGACGAGTCACGCCGTGGCGAACTCAGCCAGCGAGCAGGCGGCGGCGCTGGCGGATACCAGTCGGTCGCTGACAGATATGGCAGCCCTAACGCAGCAAAGCGCCGACAATGCGGAGAAAGTCACGGCGTTGTCGCGTCAGTCCCGGCAGGCGGCGGAGGCGGGCGCGGGCGAGATGCGGCAGTTAGCCACGGCCATGCAAGACATCCAAGTGGCCGGCAAGGACATCGCCAAGGTTATCAAGACGATTGATCAGATCGCGTTCCAAACTAACATTCTCGCGCTGAATGCGGCGGTGGAAGCGGCGCGCGCCGGAGAGGCGGGCCAGGGTTTCGCGGTGGTGGCGGATGAGGTGCGCAGTCTGGCACAACGCAGCGCCAGCGCGGCCAAGGACACAGCGGTAATGATAGAAGGTGCCATTGGCAAGACGGCGCTGGGGGTGGGCATTAGTGAGCGTGCGGCGCAGAGCTTGCGGCAGATTGTGGAGCACGTCCGTAAGGTGGATGAACTGGCGACAGCCGCCGCCACGGCGGCCAAGGAACAGAGCCTGGGCATCCAGCAACTTACCGAAACAGTAAGTCAGTTGGACCAAGGAACTCAATCCAATGCCGCGCAAGCGGAGGAAGGAGCCAGCGCCGCCCAGGAACTAAGCGCGCAGGCCGAGTCACTCGAGGAGGCGGTGGCGGAATTGATGAGCTTGGTGGAAGGCACGGCCGCCGCCCGCCGCCGCCCGCCGCCGCCCGCACCCGCTGCGAAGAAGGCCGCCGACACAACGCTGGCGAAGCGGCAGGTACAACCGGAGGTGCCAGTCGCCCGACTTGGCTTGGCGACCTTTCCCCAAGAGCGCCGATAGGAAGGCGCGGTTGGCAAATGGATGTCCAACATCTCACGGTTTGCCGCCTGCCTATTGACACCAACCACTCCACTGGCTGTGTTTGATTCCCGTTGAAGTCTGAGACTTCGACGGGTTAGTCCGTGCGGTGCAAATATGCAAAAACTATGAAGCTAGACTCTATCCGAATCATCAGTCTGTCGATTCTGCCACTGCTCCCGATTGTAGGAAGCGGAGCCGAACTGGGGACACGCCAGCGAACGATCACGCCGGTCGCCATACCAAATGCGCCGGCGATCATGGCGTCTAACCTCCCCGCCTATGCGGTCTATGGCTACAGTGACTGGACGTGGGGTCCCGGTCAGGACGATGGCCAGCTTTACACCAACATGCTGCCGGCCGGCTGTCTGGGCGCCACGAATGCGGCCCGGCTGTTGACCTTTTTCTGCTTCAGCGATATCCACATCGTTGATAAAGAATCCCCGTCCCAGGCGGACTGGGCCGCGTACCAAACTGTAACCGGTTTCTCCAGCAATGCACCCCCACCCGGCTCCGGCAATTCTTCGGCCTATTCTCCGGTCATCCTGCGCACCACCCAGGTGCTCGCCGCCGCCGTCAGGACAGTCAACGACTTGAATCGGTTGCTGTCGTTCGATTTCGGCATGTCGCTCGG
>CAINDV010000962.1 GCA_903847485.1 uncultured Verrucomicrobiota bacterium | reverse complement strand
GGCCGGCTGCGCCAGGTGCTGCTCAACTTAGCCGGCAACGCCGTCAAGTTCACCAAGCAGGGCGAAGTCGCCGTGCGCGCGAGCCTGGTATCCGCCACTGACTCCGAGGTGGTGGTGCGCTTCGCTATCCGCGACACCGGCATCGGCATCCCGGCGGACAAGCAGGCGCTACTCTTCCAAAAGTTCACTCAGGTAGATGCTGCGACCACCCGCCACTACGGCGGCACCGGCCTGGGCCTGGCGATCTCGCGACAACTAACTCACCTCATGGGCGGTGAGATCGGCGTTACCAGTGTCGCGGGCCGGGGATCGGAGTTCTGGTTCACCGCGTGCCTGGCCCGGCCCGAGGCGTCGAAGCCCGAACCGCTGCCGCCGGTGGAGTTACCCGGCACCCATGTCTTAGTGGTGGATGACAATGCCACTAACCGCGAGGTGCTGACGGCCCAACTCCACGCCTGGGGTATGCGGGTGGCCGAAGCCCCGGACGGCTTCACCGCCCTGAACATGCTGGCCCAGGCCCGGACGGCGGGCGATCCTTTCCAGACTGCCATCCTGGACCTGCACATGCCCGATATGAACGGCCTGATCCTGGGCCGGGTTATCCGGGCCAATGCCGCGCTGCCAGCCATCCGCTTGATCCTACTAACTTCGCTGGGCCAGCCCGGCGGGAGTCAAGCAATGGCGGACAGCGGTTTTACCGCCTGCCTGACCAAGCCGGCGCGGAAGGCGGAGTTACTCCGCAGCCTGGGAGCGTGTATGGAAACGCCGGGCGTTACCATAGACGCTCTTGGTCAGGTGGCCACCGTTGTAGGCCGCGTGCCATCACATGGCGAGGCGAACCAGTCAACCATTGAATTCCGGCGGAAACCCTTCCGCATACTCTTGGCCGAAGATAACATCACCAACCAACAAGTCGCCGCCGCGTTACTGAAGAAACTCGGTTTGCGCGCGGACACCGTCGCCAACGGCTTGGAAGTCCTCCACGCCCTCGCCACGCTGCCGTACGACTTAGTCCTAATGGACGTGCAGATGCCAGAGATGGACGGCCTGGAGGCCACCCGAATAGTTAGGGGTTATGAGTTAGCTGTTAGCCGCGGCCAGGCACCGCAGGAAGGCGCTTCAGCCTTTACCCTTCACCCTTCCTCCCACTCTCCCCTGCCGATCATTGCCATGACCGCCTATGCCATAGCGGGCGATCGGGAAAGATGCCTGGCGGCGGGCATGGATGGCTATGTAGCCAAGCCCGTCACCCTCCCGCTCCTGGCCCAGGTGTTGGAGCCATGGCTGGCGGCGGAGCGCGGACCTTCTTGACCGCCGCCCACGGCGCACATAAAGGGGTTCTCACTATTGACACCGACGCTCGGTTTCTGGCACCTACCGCCATGCCACGGTCGTCGCGGATAGAATACCAAGGCGCGCTTTACCAGGGGATGAATCGCGGGGTTCGCTAGGAGGTAATCTTTTGCGATAACCAGGATTGGACACGGTTTCTGGAGAAGCTGTCGGAGGCACCACGCTCGCTTGCTTTCAAATCGCAGACTGCGGATTACTGCCAGCGGCACTTACCCCGTCCGGCTACCCTTCGGCCGCGCGGCCGATCGCGTGGCGGAGCCGGCGCCTCTTACGCCTGGTTATCCCATTTACCAATGACAACCGGGGGATTAAACGACCAACCCCTCACCCGGCCTTCGGCCACCCTACCTCCATCCGATGGGGCACTGCCGTTTAGTTAAGGCGAGCGCCGTTCAGTGCCAGCTCCGTAGGAGCGCCATGTTTATAGCCACGGACAGTACAG
>CAINDV010000961.1 GCA_903847485.1 uncultured Verrucomicrobiota bacterium | reverse complement strand
GGGGTGGAACATGCTATCGGGGGGCTGAAGCGTTTTGGGGCGGCCGCGAACATCTACCGCCACCCCAAGGCCCGTTGTGACGATCGCTTCAATCTGCTGGCCGCCGGACTGTGGAACCTGCGCCTGGCCTTCCAAACCACCTGACCAAACTTCAGAATGCCCCCGTTCCCGCTCGCATAGCTATTGCACAACAAGTCTATTGATTTGGGGTGGCATTCATGGGGAGTTGCAAGGGGAGTTGATCGTTGAGAGAAATTCGACACTCCTTGGCAAGTGCGAGGTGCGAAGTCCGAAGTGCGAAGTGGGAGTTTGCACACCTCACCCGGCCTGCGGCAGCCCTCACCCGACGCTTCGGCGCGCGGCGGGGGCAGTTCTTGATATTGCCACATGGGAACCTCCGAAAACTGCTTTTCGGAGTCGGGTTGATGGTGGCCGTTCGGTTTTTGGTGTGGCTGGTTTCATAGCGGCTTCTTCGGCTGGTGTTTTCCTGGCGTTTGATCCTTCGGGGTTGTTCGGTTGTCGGTCGTTGTGACTGTTCAGGTCCTGGAGCGTGAGAAAACAGGCACCGCTGTGTTGCGCGCCACCTGGGAGCAGAGTTTTGGAACGAAAACGGCGCTGGGATCTCGGGGCAGGCGTGTGGGAAGCCGCTGGTTCCTGTCGGGCCTGCTGGCCGGCCCTGAGCCACGGCGTAGCCGCGCGCCGGCAGACCGCCGCACACTTCCCACGTTCGCCCAGATGGCGGCGCTCTACCGAGACGCCGCTGCGCCGCAGTTCCTGACTGCGGTAGGACGGGCAGAAGCGAGGAAAAGCTCGCCGGCTTGTCCTTCAGAGCTGGCGTGGAGCCGCTATTTTCTGTGTCTTGGGCCGGTGGCGTGGTTAAATCGGGCCATGCAAATCACCGTGGAACATATTGGACTGCCGGCGCGGAATCCTCAGGCGCTGGTGGATTGGTACGTCACAACGCTCGGCGGCCGGCGAGTGGAGTTCGGGGCGGCGGGACCGCCGTTTTTCGTCGCGTTGCCGGGCGCGGTGCTGGAGATTTACGAGGCGGCGGTGAGCGTCGCGCAGACGGGCGACAACGGCGTCGCTGGGTTTCGGCACCTGGCGCTGTGGGTGGACGCCCTTGAACCGGCGCAGGCAGAGTTGGAGCGCCAGGGCGTGAGTTTCCCCGATCCCGTCAAACCGGCGGCCGGCGGCGGTCGGGTGCTGTTCTTCCGCGATCCCGAAGGGAACCTGCTGCACTTCGTCCAGCGGCCCAAGGGTTTTTCCATGGGACACCCGTGAGCTGCCGGCGGGCGTCGGCTACCGAGCCGGGGGCGCATTCGGGTAACGCCATCGGGTAGTGGGGCAGCCGTCCCCGGCTGCCATCGTCCCGGCGACCGTCCCGGTCGCCGTTCGACAGGCGGAACGCCTGCGCCACTACAGGGGGCAATGTCCGGATGCGTTACCGGGCTAATCGGCTCCAAATGAGCGGGAAGGCGCTGGCGAAATCCTGGGGGCGGTCGCTGAGCCAGCGGGCGACGTCTTCCGGTGGAAACCAAGCGCCGCGCTCGATCTCCTCCGGCGGCAGGACGAACGGCCCTTCGGCACCGCCGCGATAGACCCAGACGAATTCCTGATCGGTCTCGGCGCAGGCGTTGAGCTTGAAGAGCCGTTGCGGCGGAATGGCCAGGCGGCAGCCCAGTTCCTCGGCGACCTCCCGGACGGCGCAGGCGTCGTAATCCTCGCCGCTGTCCAGATGGCCCGAAGCCGAGGAGTCCCAGGCACCGGGCTGGCGATCCTTCCACAGCGAGCGTTTCTGGAGAAAAATCTCGCCGCGAGCGTTGAAGACGAGGACATGAACGGCACGATGCAGCAAGCCGAGGCGGTGAACTTCGCTCCGCGTCTGCCGTCCGATGACTTCGTCGCGTTCGTTGACAACGTCGAAGATTTCTTCGCTCATGCCGACGACTGCTACGACATGCCCAGGCGGGTGAGGACGGTTTCCAACTCGGCTTGGAAGGCCTGCACTTCGGTGGCGCTGGGGCGGTAGGCCTTGTTCTTAGGCGCGACGCCCAGGCGGCCTGCCTGGTCCAGATACCAATCGCCGATCTCGCCGTCGCTGAAGGTGACTTTGCCGCTGGCCAAGGTGCCGGGGCGGGCGATGGCGTCTGCCGAGACGCTCACGCGACCCAGTCCGGCGGCGGGCGGCGGCCCGGGCGGCGGCCCGACGGGCGCGGCGGGGAGAACGGGGGCGACTGGTTTGGCCGGTTCGGGATCTTTGGGCGTGAGCTTAAGGTCGTCCACCAGGAAGCGGACTTCCATGTAGGTGACCCGCAGGCCGAAATCCTGTTCGATGCGGGTCTGGATTTCGGACAGCTTCAGGCCGTCGGCGATCCATTGCGCGACTTTTTGTTTTTGCAGTTCGTCAAGGTTCATAGTGTGGCGACCCCTTTATTCAGGGTGAATGGCCTCGGATGCAACTGAAATTTTACGCCGCGTAGCCGGCCCCGGCAGTTTACCGAGAACGATTTCGTTTGAGTTTTGTCAAAACCGGCTAGAATCATTCCATGAAAACAATGCTTTCTCTCTCGGTGGCCGCCGCGATGGCGGTCACGTTCGCGTCCCAGGCTTCCGCTGCCGACCTTGGCGATCCCGCTGCGGCGCTGCAAATTGCCGACTGGGTCAAAGGCAAACCGGTCAACCTTGCCGATGGCAAGGGCAAGACGGTGTATGTGGTGGAGTTCTGGGCGACTTGGTGCCCGCCCTGCCGCACCAGCATTCCGCACCTGACGGAAATGCAGAAGAAATTCAAGGACCGGGGCGTGGTCTTCGTGGGCGTCAGCGATGAAAAGCTGGGCACGGTGCAGAAGTTCGTCGAGAAGATGGGCGACAAGATGGATTACACCGTGGCGGTGGACAAGGACCGCAAGACCAGCGATGGCTACATGAAAGCCTACGGCATCAATGGCATCCCGCACGCCTTCATCGTGGACAAGGAAGGGCGCATCGTCTGGAACGGCCATCCGATGGCAGGCCTCGAGGCGGCGCTGGACCAGGTGCTTTCCGGCAAGCTCAACCTGGACCGCGAGAAGAAACGCGCCGGTGCGCAGACCAAGCTGGAGGCGCTTTACGAACTGGCCTCCAAGGGCGGGAACGACGCCGAGATCGAGAAGCAGGGCAAAGAGCTGGAGGCTTTGGACAAGGAACTGGGCGGCATCACGCCAGGCGAGAAGTTCGATCTACCGGAGTTCTTGAAGCAGATGAAGTTTCAGACGGCGATGACGGACTTCCAGAAGGCGGTGATGGCCGGTGTGGACGCTACCGAAATCGAGAAGCTCCAGAAGGCGGCTCAGGCCGTCGCGCCGAAGGAGGTTCCATTCGACGACTTCGTCAAGCAGGTCAAGTTTCAGGCGGCGTTGCCGCGCTACCAGCAGGCGGAACAGGCGGGCAAACCGGCCGACGAAGTCGCCCAACTGGCGGCGGAATTGAAGGCGCTTGCGCCCAAGGATTTCGATCTGGACGCGATGCTCGCCGGCCGGAAAGCCGCGACGGTTTTCGCCCAATACATCAAGGCGGTGGGTGCTGACGGGGACGCCGCCAAGGCGACGGAACTGGCCAAGCAATTGGCGGAACTGAAAGTCAAGAACCCGGTGCTGCTGAACGAGTTTGCCTGGGCCATTTTGACCGATGAGATTGTGCAGAAGCGTGACCTGGCGCTGGCGACCCAACTGGCGAAAGCCGCTGCCGACGCCTCTGGTGGCAAGGAAGCGGGCATTCTGGATACCTACGCCCGGGCCCTGTTCGACTCCGGCAAAGTCGCGGACGCCATCGCCACCCAGAAGAAAGCCGTCGCCGCCGCCGAGAATGACGAGCAGAAGAGCGAACTGGCTGTCGCCTTGAAGAAGTACGAGACTGCCGCTGCTGTGAAGTAATCACTTCAGCTTTCCGACTGACTGCCCCCGCTATCGAGCGGCGGACAGCGGGTTGCTTCTGATCATCTGCTGGGTAAACTCAAGCGCAGCCGCCCTGTTCATCGCGTCTGGTGGCCGAAGCCTGGCCTGGGGGCGATGGGGCCGCTGCGCCCCCTTCAAGCGGCGGTGTTCAGATTGGTGCCCGTGCTGTCAGCCGCTGCGGTTGGCGAGGTGCTTCCGCCCGCCCGGTAGGTGAGCCAATCGCTGATAAGCGAACTGCTTAAGCCGGCTTGGGCGCTTGAGTCACTGCCGCCACCAAACAGCGCGGAGACGAATAGCCCGCCTCCTGGACTCGTGCCGCCGGGCGACGAGACATTGCCGTTGGCTTGGTAAGTGAGCCAATTGCTAAGAAGCGAACTGGCCAAGCCAGCACCGCTGCTTGGGTCACTGCCGCCACCAAGAATTGAAGTGGCGACTACGTCGCTAAGGATTTGCTGCGAGATGGAGTCCTGGGTGTCCGTCAATAGCTTCGCCGTCGCGCTTGTCCCATCGCTGAGGTCAGTAACTCCGTTATCCGCCAAGTCGCTCTTGATCTGCGTCCAAGCGCTCTGAGCCGTGTCAGCTTGGCTATTGGAAATCGCATCAGCCAGAGCTTGGAAGTCCTGATTGATCGGGTTCTGGGGTTGCGAACTATCGCTGGCGGTGGCGGCGTACTGAGGATTGGCCTTGACCAAGGCGGTGAGAACCGAGCCGGCGGAAGCCAAATCGCCGTTTTGAACAGCGTTGCCGAGGCTGTTCAAGCTCCGCTTTAGCGCGGAAGTCTGTGCCAGTTGCGTGGCATAGTCAAAACTCGCCGAACTCGAAATGCCGGTCACGGTGCTCATGATTGTAATTCGTGGTATCTCAGACGGAACCCCACGTCATGTCGGCAGCCGCTCCGAAAACTTTAGCCCGTGGAAAAGTTTCTGGGGAAAAGAAGTCTGGGAGCACTCGTCCGAAGCAATTGCCCCCTGCCGTTCACGAGCACCGCTCCCAGGAAAAGCAGGTGCGCAACATCCGCAAGCACCCGCTCCACTTCATGGGCCACTCCATCGGCTGCCGGCGAATCCGAGGCGGTGGTGCCTATCACCGTCTTGGCCACTGTTTGCGCGAGGCGGGGTATTCGCTTCCGCCGCCCTTTGGTTTCGTGTCATTCGGGCCGGATTCGCGTCAGCCTGCGGGCATGTTGTTCCAGAAACCCTGGAAGCTTGAGACCTGCGGCAGGCCGATGGCGGGCCGCAGTTTCCCGCCTTGTCGAGCGGTGGGTACTGACTTTTTCCAGTCCGGCTGGATTTCATCATTTGACCTTACCGGAGGCAGCCCCTATTCTACCGCCCCTTTCGCCTGTATGAAAGTACTCGTTTGCGACCCTGTGTCGCCCAAGGGCATAGCCCTGTTGCAGGAACGGCCTGAATTTGACGTGGTGGTGCTGTCCAAGCGCCTGCCGGAGGCAGAATTGCTGCCGCTGATGGCGGACGTGTCCGCCATCGTGGTCCGTTCTGAAACGAAAATCACCGCCCAAGTCATCGCTGCCGCGCCCTTGCTTAAGGTGGTCGGCCGCGCTGGCGTCGGCGTGGACAACATTGACGTCGACGCCGCCACCGCCCGCGGCATAGTGGTTATGAACACCCCCGGCGGGAACACCATTTCCACTGCGGAGTTGACCTTCTCAATGCTGATGGCGCTGGCCCGCAAGATCCCGCAGGCCCATGCCTCGATGAAGGCGGGCGAGTGGAACCGCAAGGCCTTCTCCGGTACGGAGCTGTTGGGCAAAACGCTGGGCGTGCTCGGCCTGGGCCGCATCGGCACCGAAGTCGCTCATCGCGCCCTGGCCTTTGGCCTGCGCGTCCTGGCTTACGATCCCTACATCACACTGGTGCGGGCACAGGCGCTACAGGTCGAGATCGTCGAGTTGGACCAGATTTATGCGCAGGCGGATTTCATCACCGTCCACATGCCGGCGACGGCCGAAACCAAGAACATGCTCCGCGCGGACACTTTCGCGAAGATGAAGCGCGGGGTGCGCGTCCTGAACTGCGCCCGCGGCGGCATCATCAACGAATCCGACCTGCTCGCCGCCGTGCAAAGCGGCCAGGTAGCCGGCGCGGCGCTGGACGTGTATGAGACCGAGCCGCTCCCGGCGAATTCTCCCTTGCGCGGCCTGCCGCAGGTGATCATGACGCCGCACCTGGGTGCCAGCACCGAGGAGGCGCAGGAAAACGTCGGCATCGAGGTTGCTGAAGCCATCGCCGACTTCCTGGTCAATGGCACGGTGCGCAACGCCGTCAACATGCCGAACCTGGACATCAAGACCTACGCGGCGGTTCGCCCGCACCTTCAGCTTGGTGAGAAACTCGGCCGGCTCGTGGGCCAGCTCGGCCTCAAGCGCGTGGACCACATGGTCGTCACCTACGGTGGCAAGGCCGCCAACATGCCCGGCGACCCTATCACCCGCTGCGTGCTCAAGGGTTTCCTCGAGTCCATCGGCGGCACGGAAGTCAACCAGGTCAACGTCCGCACCATGGCCAAAGCGCTCGGCATGAGGGTGGAGGAAATCAAATCCAACGAGGAAACCGATTTCAGCGAGTGGATTCACGTCACGGTCCACAGCGGCGACCAGAAGGTTTCCGCCGGCGGCACCTTCTACGGCACCAAGAACCAGCCCCGCATCGTCCGCGTCAACAGTCACCCGGTGGACATCGTGCCCGAAGGCGTCTTGTTCCTGATGACCAACAAGGACCGCCCCGGCATTGTCGGCTACCTCGGCACTCTGATGGCCAAGCACCAAGTCAACATCGCCAGCATGAGTCTCAACCGCGACACTGCCGGTGGACACGCCCTTACCGTCCTGAACCTCGACAGCGCGCCTTCCGACGAGGCGCTGGCTGAACTGCGGCTTGATCCCGACATCAGTAACGTCCACGTCGTCAAACTTTGAGTTAACAAAACCATAAACACACAACGATGAACACCTATCAAATCGCGTCCGTCATGGGCGCTTTGCTCCTCGCCGGCGCGCAGACCGCCCCGGCCCAAACCACCACGCCCGCCGCCGCCGCCACTGCTGCTCCGGCGGCCAAAGCCAAAGCCAAGCCCGACAGCCTCTTCCCCGACGAAGTGGTCGCCAAAGCTAAGGGCTTCGAGATCCGGCGCAGCGATCTGGACGACGCGGTCCTAAGCATCAAACGCAGTCTCGCCGCCCAGAACCGCACGCTCACCGCTGAGGAATCGGCTATGGCTGAGCGCCAAGTGCTGGACCGGCTCATCCAGGTGCAACTGCTACTCCAGAAAGCCACCGACGCCGACAGGGCCCAGGCGAAGGAGCTTTCCGACAAACGCGTCGCCGACGCCAAGACCCGCGCCTCTTCCGAGGAAGCCTTCAAGCGCCAGTTGATGGTCTCCGGCTTGGATGAAGCCAAACTGCGCGCCAAGCTGATCGAGGAAGCCACCGCCGAGCAGGTCCTTGTCCGCGAACTCAAAGTCGTCATCGCCGACGACCAAGTCCGTAAATATTACGACGACAACCCGAGCCGCTTCGAGCAGCCGGAGCTGGTGCGTGCGGCCCATGTGCTGATCGCCACCAAGGACATCCAGTCCAATACCGAGCTATCCGAAGATCAGAAGAAGGAGAAGCTCAAGGTTGCCGAAGACGTGCTCAAGAAAGCCAAGGCCGGCGGCGACTTCGCTAAGCTGGCCAAGGATTACTCCGACGACCCCGGCTCGAAGGACAAGGGCGGCGAGTACACCTTCCCACGTGGCCAGATGGTGCCGGCCTTTGAGTCCGCCGCCTTTGCCCTGAAGACCAACGAAGTCAGCGCCATCGTGACCACGCCCTTCGGCTACCACATCATCAAATCCTACGAGAAGATACCAGCCAAGAAAGTGGCGTTCGACACCGTCTCCACCGACCTCAAGCAGTACCTTTCCGTGCAGGAAATTCAAAAGCTGTTGCCAGATTACTCCAAGAAAGTTCGCGCCGAAGCGAAAGTCGAGATTCTGGACGATAACCTGAAGCTGGTAGAGCAACCCGACCTGCCCGGGGCCGCCACCGCCCAGCCGGACGCGTCCAAGAAAGGCGCGGCCAAGTAAGTTCCGGCGACGTTGCCAACACTGTTTCCGCTCTGAGCCGCCCCAACCTTTGGGGCGGCTCAATCTTAAGCGGGTAGATCGCCGCCTTCACAAAGGGGCCGCTGACGACAAGCAGCAGTTCTTCCAATGAACTCACCCACAAATCGCCGGAGCGCAGCAATGAACGGAAACAGGTTCATCGGCCCTGCCACGCGCCC
>CAINDV010000960.1 GCA_903847485.1 uncultured Verrucomicrobiota bacterium | reverse complement strand
GTAAGGAGGCTGGGACCGCAGCGGTTCCCCAGCCTCCTTACGTCGGCTCCTACAAGCACGTCCTAGTGTGAGACTATGCAGCTAAAACTCTTTGTCCTGCCCCTCAAAAACCTCGCCGAGGCCGAGGTGGAAATGAATGTTTTCCTCCGCAGCCACCGTGTGCTGGCGGTGAAGAAGGAATTCGTGCCCGACGGCGAGAACTCCTTCTGGACCTTCTGCGTGGAATACCTGGACGCCGCCACCGCCGGTCCGCCGCCGCTGGGCGGCAAGCCGCCGAAGGTGGATTACAAGGAGGTGCTCAAGCCGGAGGAATTCGAGGTGTTCAGCCGCCTGCGCGAGTGGCGCAAAGGCGTGGCGGAAAAGGAAGGCGTGCCGGTGTACGTGGTGTTGAGCAACGAGCAACTGGCGGGGATGGTCCGCCAGCGGGTGACCACGCAAGCCGGCCTGCAAGCCATCGAAGGCGTGGGCCCGGCGCGGGTGGAGAAATACGGCGCAGCCCTGCTGGAACGGCTGGTCTTCAACCCCGTGCCGGGATGAGCCGGGAACGGGGATTAACCGCAAAGAACACAAAGAACACAAAGAAGTGCCTTGAAAACTGTAGGAGCCGACGTAAGGAGGCTGGGAACTCCTAAAACCAAGCCTCCTTACGTCGGCTCCTACAGGGATTGGCCAGAGCCTCCAACGTGACTGAATTACCGACACCCGCTGGCCCAGCCACCGGGCAGGTCCAAGCTGGTTTGGCAATGTTGGTCTTGGTGTTCCTGGTGGTTAATCCCCGGCTACCTTGGGAATGAAACGCGCCGGCCAATTGATCGAGGCCATCGCCGATCCCGGCAACCTGCGGCTGGCGTTCTGGAAAGCCGCCCGCGGCAAGCGCGCCAAGCCGGATTGCCGGGCCTTCCAAGCGGACCTTGGCCCAAATCTGGCCGCGCTGCGGGCGGAGTTGCTGGCCGGCGTGGCGCGAGTGGGCGACTACCATTACTTCACCATTCACGACCCGAAGGAGCGGCTGATTTGCGCGGCGAGTTTTCGCGAGCGGGTCTTGCATCACGCCCTGATGAACGTCTGCGAGCCGGTGCTGGAGCGGGCCGCCATTTTCGACAGCTACGCCTGCCGGAGCGGCAAAGGGCAACTGGCGGCGGTGCGGCGAGCGGCGGCCTACGCCGGGCGCTACGGCTGGTTCCTGAAGATGGACATCCGCAAGTATTTCGACTCGGTGGACCACGGCGTCCTGCGCGGGTTGTTGCGGCGGAAGTTCAAGGATGCGGCGGTGCTGGCGCTGTTTGACCAAGTGCTGGCGAGCTACCAGACCGCGCCAGGCCGGGGCCTGCCGATTGGCAACTTGACCTCGCAGCACTTCGCCAACTTCTACCTCAGCCCGCTGGACCGATTGGTGAAAGAAAGTCTGCGTGGCGCGGACCAGGAGCGCGGATCGGAGCGTGGACATTCTTGTCCGCTTGGGCTGCGGCTCGGAGCCACCCAAGCGGACAAGAATGTCCGCGCTCCGGCCTATGTCCGATACATGGATGACTTCGTGGTCTGGAGTGACAGTGGGACCGAGCTGCGCGCGGTCTGGCAGGCGGTGGCCGCTTTTCTGGCGGCGGAATTGCGGCTGGAGTTGAAAGCCAACGTGGCCTTGAACCGGACGGCCTTCGGCATGGACTTCCTCGGCTACCGGCTCTATCCGGGTGAACTGCGCCTGGCCCCGCGGAGCAAGGTTCGCTTTGCCCGCAAGTTCCGCCAGTATGAGCGGGAGCATCTGGAAGGGCGGTGGACGGAGCGGCAGTTGCAGGCGCGGATGCGGGCGCTGGTGGCCTTCACGTTGCCCGCCCAGTGCCGGAATTGGCGGGTGCAGGTGATGGAACGATTTGGGGTGGCCGCCCACAGGCTCGAACCGGGTGATCCGCGGCGGCAATTGGAACAATACCGCGAATAACTGCCGGTCGGCGCAGCGGAACAACAACGACCCGTCGAATCGGAACAACAATATCGGGTTCCGCCTGGTCCTGGCCCCAGCTCAACCGGAGCGTTGGATGACGCTCAGGCTGACCCGGCGGCCATCCTGTCCGCGAGGCGTGGTGTTTCGCGGCAAAGAGCGGTGGTGAAGGCCCGGTGCCAGTAGCGGAGCGGACGCGCCGCGAAAACTCCGGGCCTTCTGCCCACGGATTGCGGGTGAACCGCCGCCCGCCAACGCGCGGGCGTAAGCGTTATCCAATGCCCGCGCAGCCATCGGCCACACATCCGCTGGGGCGACCTGCATTTTCGGCACGGTGGTGCGCTCGCCGTCGTCGAACGCCTACAGCTTGAACCAATCGGTCACGCTGACAGCCACGGCGGGCACGGGGCAGAAGTTCCAGGGTTGGAGCGGCGACGCCAGTGGCAGCGTGAGTCCGCTGACGGTGGTGATGGACCGCAGCCGGGTCATCACGGGGACGTTTGGCAGCACGGCTCCGCCGCAAGTCTCGGTACAACCTACTAACCTGACGGTGGCAGCGGGGCAGAACGTGGAGTTCGCGGCGGCTGTCACCGGAGGCATGGCGCTGGGCTACCAGTGGCTCAAGGAAGGCGTGCCGTTGGCGGGGGCCACGGGCGCGGTGCTGTCGCTGCCGGCGGTGACTTTCGCGGACGCGGGCCGGTATGCGGTGGTGGTCAGCTATGCCGGCGGCAGCGTCACCAGTGCGCCGGCACTGTTGGTGGTCACGGGGCAATCTTATCTCTTGCTGGGGCTGTATCCGGGCCTGACGCTGCATGGCACAGTGGGGCGGACTTATGGGATTGAATACACGGTGGACGTAACTGCGCCGACTAACTGGCTGCTGCTGGCGACGGTGACACTCACTAACTCGCCGTGGCTCTGGTTTGACACACAGGCCACCAATGCCAGCCAGCGGTTTTATCGGGCGGTGGAGGAGTGACCTGCATATTTCACACGCGGAACGCCGGGTAAGGGGATCCGGCCTACAGCAAAAGCGCGGTTCTGTAGGCCCGGTGCCCTCACCGGGCGGCCCACGCTATTTCCTCTGGTCAGGAGTTCTGAGGCCGGACCTGACAGGCACCGGAAGCCCGTTTGCAGGCGCATCCGGGTTTCTTGCCGGGCCGTTTCCAGCGCGGCAGGGCGATAGAGAAAAGCCCAGCGTTTCAACGCTGGGACAAACACCCCGGCGCGCTCAAGTCCCGTCAGGGACGACAGAACGGTCGTACGGCGCCGAGGGTTCTCGGCTTCTCCGAGAAGTTTGTTCCTGGCTGCTCTTCGATGCCTTGCCGCCATGGAAGATGATCTTTCTGCGGCAAACCAGGGG
Organism: uncultured Verrucomicrobiota bacterium; assembly: GCA_903847485.1. Lineage (GTDB taxonomy): Bacteria > Verrucomicrobiota > Verrucomicrobiia > Limisphaerales > JAJXZI01 > CAINDV01. Next base: position 10,215 of record CAINDV010000960.1, on the reverse strand, counting down.
AATGTCGCCCTTCTCCGGCTGTCGCGGAGCGACAAGGTGACGGTAGCCGTGGGCTTCAGCCCACGGAGACGGATTCCGAAAGGTCTTGCGTCGCGTAGCGACGCTTGAGTTGCCGCAGGACGAAAGGGATTCCCACGTCGCTACGCGACGCGTCCATCTTGGTGTTCCCTCCGTGGGCTGAAGCCCACGGCTACCGTCATCTTGTCGCTCCGCGACAACCTCCAACCTAGCGTTGAAACGCTGGGCTATTCTCTATCGCCCTGCCGGGCTGGAAACGGTCCGGCTTGAGACTGAGTTGCGCTGGCCGTTGGCACGCCGCTGAGAACAAGCTTGCGGCTGGGGGCACCGGTCAACCACCATGTCCCCGTTAGTATTTACTTTGATTCTGTCCTGCTTTCCGGTTCCCCCGGAATAGTTGCAGGACTCCGTGAACTTCAGCGTCATCAGGAAACCGGCAGCGGTGGACGATGAAATCACCCGTGTTCCTTGGCATGTGCAAGAGCGAGAGCCGGTTGTGCTGGAAACAGGCGCGGGCGAGTTTCCTCGTCCAGTTTCGGGCCATCCTGCCCTCGGACCAGGAGAGCCTCTCTTGCGCCGCCATTCGCGGCGTAATAACCGCTTGTGCAGCAACTACCGAAGGGTTGAGGCCGCTGGCGTTCACGGAGTTGGTTTCAAAGGCTTTCACCCAAACGGCGAAGCTCGTCAACGTCGTTGAGGCCGCTGGCGTTCACGGAGTTGGTTTCAAAGTTGGAATTGAGCCTTAGTCACCCCGGCTCAATCGGTTGAGGCCGCTGGCGTTCACGGAGTTGGTTTCAAAGGTCGCTGGTGGCATGTATTATATGACAAAAGCGGTTGAGGCCGCTGGCGTTCACGGCGGCGGTGACCGGCGGCGTGGCGCTGGGCTACCAGTGGCTCAAGGAAGGCGTGCCGTTTGCGGGAGCTACGGGCACGGTGCTGTCGCTGCCGGCGGTGACTTTCGCGGACGCGGGCCGGTATGCGGTGGTGGTCACTTATACGGGGGGCAGCGTCACCAGCGCACCGGCACTGTTGGTGGTCACGGGGCAATCTTATCTCTTACTGGGGCTGTATCCGGGACTAACGCTGCACGGCACAGTGGGGCGGACTTATGAGATTGAATACACGGTGGACGTAGCCCCGCCGACTAACTGGCTGCCGCTGGCGACGGTGACACTCACTAACTCGCCGTGGCTCTGGTTCGACACCCAGGCCACCAATGCCAGCCAGCGGTTTTATCGGGCGGTGGAGGAGTGAAGGGGCCGCTGGGAGCGTGTGGCTGCCAGCCGTGTAGCCACGCTCTTAGGTTGTGGGCGGAACACGGAGAGTTTATTCTACGGCTCCGGAGTCATCGAGGGCGGGTGCCAATCCATCATAGGCAGCGCCTCAAAGAGTCGGGAATGTTCTGGGCGGAAACCGGAGCCACCAGCGTCTTGAGTCTGCGCGGCGCGCTCAAAAGCAATCGGTGGGGTGAATGCTGGAATCGTCTCCACCACTCCGATTAGCTCAAAGCCAAACTCGCCGCCTGAACCCAGGTTACTTTGCGGTCACATCCCACGGCCCCGCGCACTACGGGGAATCGCGCTTGACAACCCGGCCACCCCACCTACGATCCGTTCCATGAGACTGACTTGTGGTTTGAATCCTGTGCGCTTGGCCAAGTGTAGAAACCGGTTTCCTCTCGCCCGGCGGCTGGCCGGCTGGGCTTGCCTGCTTGCCACCCTGACCGCCCTCGACGCAACTCCGGGGCACGCCGCCACCATCCGGGACGATCAGCCAGATGCCAGCTATCTCGCGCTGGCCAGCAGCCTGGAGTACGCTTCAGTCGGACTGTTCGTCAACGACTGGGGTTATACCGGCAGCGGCACTTTGATCGCGCCTGATTGGGTGCTGACCGCCGCTCATGTATTTAGCGCCGCCAGCTCGGGCACTTTCACCATCAACGGGGCGGCCTATACCTCCAGCCAGTTGATCAGCCATCCCGGCTGGCACACCGGCGGCGAGTTCAACGGTTACGACTTCGGCTTGGCGCATCTTAGCACGCCGGTCGTCGGGGTCACTCCCGCGGCGCTTTACACCGGATCGGCAGAAGTCGGCCAGGTCGGTACCTTCGTGGGGTTCGGCCTGACCGGCACGGGCCTGACCGGCTATAACCGACTCGACAACCAGAAACGCGCCTTCCAGAACGTCATGGATGGCAATTTCGGCAACCCCGCCGTGCTGTTGGGCAGCGATTTCGACAATCCCCACTCGGCGGCGGACAGCGGCTTCGGATCTTCCACGCCGCTGACTTTGGAAGGGTGTGTAGCACCGGGGGATAGTGGCGGCGGAGTGTTCGTCACCATTGATGCGAGCACTTACCTGGCAGGCGTGGTGTCCTTCGTCGCCGCCTTAGATGGCAGTGCCAATGCCGACTACGGCGATGTCAGCGGCTTCGGCCGCGTGTCAGCCTTCACGCCTTGGATTACTGACACTGTCCCTGAGCCATCCACGGCCGCCTTGCTGGCAGTTGGGTTGGTTCTGCTCGGTTGGCGGTGCCGGGGCGAAAGGAGACCCGGCCCCACCCGTCCGCGAAGCTCATGGTAGCAACACAAGCCGCCGGCAGCGACCACTCGCGGCCGTGAGGGCGGTGCCGGTCCCCGGCCGGTGTCCTACTCGTCCCACTCGTCCGCTTCCAACTCATCCGCCTTCTTCTCGATGTACTTCGGGTGGTTCTCGAGGTTGAGAGAGAGATAGACATGGCGGATGTCCTGACCGAAGCCCTGACGCCGGAAGAATGCCAGCGCACTGTGGTTAGCCTCATCCGTGTCCACGAGCATGATGCGGGCGTTGCGTTCGATGAAGAGGTTGGTGAGGTGGTTGAGCAGCCGGGTGGCGACGCCGGAGCGCTTGTAACGGGGTTCCACGCCGAGCCATTCGAGCCAGCCATAGCGCCAGGCGCTGCGCGGCTTGTCCATCACCCGGCCCAGCGCGAACCCCACCAGCCGCTCCCCGGCCACGGCCACCAGACACGTCTCCTCGTCGGTGTGAAAAAGCTGCATCAACTCGTGCTCGTCCCAGGAACGATAGAGCGTCGGAAGTTTTTCGGCGGTGAAAAGCTTCAGCCCCAACTCAAAGGCCGCCTCCATGTCGCCAAGGTTCATGAGGCGGATTTCGACCGGTGCCAACTCCGGTTCGGCCCGGCGGCTGGGTTTGTTGCGCTTGCGCGTGACTTTCATTTCGTGGGCCAAGCATTCCGCGAAAGTGGCGCTGGTGTCAATAAGCGAACACTACAGTTAGTCGCAACCTTGCCAGGAAGGCCACCCTTGGCGAGGTGGACGTCTGCGGCACCATCGGTGGAGAGCAATCTCTGTCCTCCTGGGCACGAGGCATTTTCAAGTTATGGCGCGCGAATAGTTCCAATCCACAGAGCACCAGCTTGCAGCCGGCCTGGGGCGTTGCCAGGCGGGGAACCGTGGCGGCACCTGCAAAGCCGGCTGTAAGCTGGCGCTCCAACAACTTCGGGAGGCACTGTCCAGAGTTGTTGGCCCAACAAACTGCTTGCCGGCCGCCCGCTTTCCGGTCACACTGCCGTTCTTATGAAAACAACCATTACTCTACCGTCTTTGGTGGTCTGCCTGCTCGTGTCTTTCATGAGCACGGCCTTGGCACAAGAACAAAAGGCGCTGCCGCCCAAATACGACGAGGCGGACCTCAAGAAATGTTACGACAACTTCTTGCTCGAATTGAATTATGTCCAAGTCGCCACTGATCATCCGAAGGTGATCAAAGACTTGCTGTCTGGCGACTCAGCGAGGCAGCTCACAGCGGTCAAAACGCTTGGCGAGACGGCAGCGCCAGTGGTAATACCTTGGCTGGTGCCGTTTCTGGATTCCGAAGACGTGTCGCTGAGGATTTGGGCCGGCAGTTCCATTGACAAAGTGATTTCGGCTGGCGCGCTTAAGCGTCGCGACCCGACACAGCCTGACCGCGTTGTTCTGCGGCCTCTGGAAGCCGGGGAGCTTGACCTTCGTCCCTTCGCGTGGGTGGCGTTGAAGATGTTTCGCAAGCCCGATGATGGAAACACTCATGCGTATGCTGCTTCGGTGACCAGATACCTTGAGGTGCGGGAGTTTGAGAACGAACTCCGACACTGTCTCTGGAGCAGGCATCCGGCCATCGCAGGAAAAGCCCGGTGGGCGCTTGAATCGCTGGGGCTTGAGAAGGCCAGCGGCCATCAATGGAGGTCAATGCCCCCGTCTGCACGCTGGACTTCAAGGGAGGTCGCAGCGGTTGATTCTGTGGAAGGGCAACTGATGGCTCAAGGAAAGCGCGCCGTCCGGACCACCGGCCCGATCACTGTGCGAGCCTTGGTGCAAGATATGTTGGAAGGCAGGCTAGACCAACCCAAGGGCAGAGGCGCTATTGGTAAGGTCTTATCCGTAAGCACGGGGGACAGCGGCGAGCCAGTGGCTGTGGTGGATTTTGGCCGCGACTATTCCCCAGGCATCTACCTGTCGGAACTTTCCCCTGTGGTTCTTGTCTCGGTTTCCGAGTGAGTTGCTCACGGACAAGATGGCATTGAGCGGGGCGTGCCTGGGAGAATCAAATGCCGCTGCAAACTGAGCGCGCGGAGCCTCGGTGCTATCAGGTGTTTAACAAGCCCGACCGAACTGTCCGGGGCCTCCTATGTGGATTCCCTTTTGGGCGCCTCTTGGGCCACAGAGACTCACGAAGGCTCGGCGCGGATCCCGCGCCCCGCCGTCCGACGTGTTCAGATTCACACGCGGTGTTCAGCCCGTTTTGATACCCCTTCCGCGATAGCGGCCCGGTTCAACAAATCGCCCCAGCCAACGCGGGCTGGCGCATTCAGTTCGGCGGGAAACCCACGCCCTACCACCGTCTGCGTAGCTAAGGCTGAGCCGCGAAACCCAGGTCAGATTCAATCGTCGCTCCGCGACGCAGCCCACGGCTACCACCACCCGGTCGCTCCGCGACGGCCATAAGTTGAGCGACGCCCCGCCAGCCTGGCCCCTCCATTTTAAGCTTTTGCTGCGGACGTTTTGAGTCTTTACTTCCGCCATGCGCGAATCATCTCTCGAATTCCTTAAGACCCTTGTCAACACGCCCAGCCCGGTCGGTTACGAAGTCCGCGGCCAGCGTGTGTGGCTCGATTACGTCGGGCGGTTTGCCGACGACACTTACTGGGACGCCTACGGTAACTGCGTCGCCACGCTGAACAAAGGCGGCTCACCCCGCCTCATGCTCGCCGGTCACGCCGACGAGATTGCGATGGCGGTGAACTACATTGACCCCGACGGCTTTATCTATGTCCGTAAGCTGGGCGGCGTGGACCCGGCCATCACCAAGGCCCAGCGCGTCACCATCCATACGCGCCGCGGTCCTGTGCGTGGCGTTGTCGGCAACGTCGCGCCGCACCTCACCAAGCAGGACGGCGAGACTAAGCCGCCTAAGATGCACGACCTCTTCATTGACCTTGGCGTTAGTGGTAAGAAGGACGCGAAGTTACTCGTGGAGATTGGCGATCCTATCACGCTGGTGGACGAGTTTGAGATGTTACGCGGCGACTTAGCGGTAGCTCGCGCCTTTGACAATCGCATCGGCACTTGGTCCGTGGCGGAGGCGCTGCGTCTGCTCAAGACCGGCAAGGTGAAGCTGGAGGCGGAAGTCTGCGCCGTCTCGAACGTGCAGGAGGAAGTCGGCCTGCTCGGTGCGCGACAGATCGCCTATACGCTCAAGCCGGACGTGGCGCTCGTGGTGGACGTGACGCACGCCACGGACTATCCCACCGTCAACAAAGCCCAGCACGGTAACATCAAGATCGGCAAAGGTCCAGCCATCACCCACGGCGGCTGCAACCACCCGGAAGTCATCGCCCGCATCGAGAAGATTGCCAAGGCGAAGAAGATTGCCCTCCAGCACGAGGCGATGTCCGCCACTAGCGGCACGGATACTGACGTGATTTTCTGGACGCGCGGCGGCATTCCCAGCGGCCTCATCAGCCTGCCGAACCGCTATATGCACTCGCCGGTGGAACTGGTTAGCCTCAAGGACTTGGAGCAAATCCCCGAACTACTCGCCGGATTCGCCGCCTCACTCAAGGCGGGCGAAGAGTTCAAGGTGAAGATTTGACGCAGAGCTTGCCGGCCTGCGCCGCGATATAGGTCTTTGCCTTCGCCAAGGCCTAGTGCAAGTCAGGCTCTGCCGGAAAGCTGTTTGCGATAACAAGCCCTCTGCCGCGCCCTGAAACCCGAACCTCTGCGGCCGAGCGATATAGATGACCTTGACCTCGACCTCCTTGCCTTCCGCTGGCCAAGTTTCCTTCCAAGCTTCAACCCGAACTCCGAAGCGGAAATGGCTTCGCGTAGTGGGACCGGCTTCCAGCCGGTCAGTTTGCAGTCCACCCCTTGGAAAGAGACTTTCGCGCTGCTAGAGCGTTTCCATAAATGATGTAGCGATGTCTTAGTTATGGTTTTTTTCGCATTCACGGTGGCGTTTCACCATTCGCCGGGAACGGTCCCGGACGGATTAGCACCGGCGCGCTCTTCAGACGCGGTTTGATCGCCAACCAGTCGGACCCCTGGAACTGGGGATCCTCCATCGCGGCGATGTCCTCGTCCGAAAGGTAGGTACACATCGTGTCCACCCAAAGAGTCAGCCGCAAAAGACTGTACGGGTCAACCTTCACCTTGTGGTGTTTGCCGTTCGACGCCAGTTCCACCAGTTTGCTCTTGAAGGAGAGCCGCGTCATCGGTTGCGGCGTGCGGTAAGCGGCCGGATCTAACTGGCCGTAGTTTTCGACCTTCAAGGTTCCGGCCAGATCGTATCCCGGGGGCGGCGAAGCGGGCTCCGCATAGACACTGCCCCAGCCAGGTCTGCCGATCAACGTTAGATATGGCTCATATCCGCGCAGCGTCAGATCAAGCTTCTTACGTGCCTTGCCGTCGCCTTGGTGGCACTGGCCGCAATACCGGTCCAGCACCGGTTGCACGTCCTTGAGATAACTCACCGATGTGCCGAACCGCGCGACGCGCGCGACCTTGCGAACGTCCGCCCGTGCTGTCTCCATCCGACCCTTTTCCAGCGCCTGCCCGAGTGTATTGCACCCCGCGGGCGCGACAGTGAAACCGGCATCGTAGGCCCACGGCACCGGCGTGATTGTGTCCGGCCCCCTGCGCATCGCCGTCGCCGGAACCCCGCCTGGTTGCGGCGCGCGACTGTGCTGTTCGTGGCAGCCCAGGCATCCCCGGTTCTCGCCCGGCATCACGTTGACGAAACTGCGCATGGTCTGCAGCGCACGGTGGTTTTCATCTAACAACTGGAAGTGCAGTGCGACGCCGGCCGGCACCTGGAACCAGACCGAGCCGTCCGGTTGGATCGGCACCGTTCCGAGCACGCGCTTGACGCCGTCGGACTGCAGCAGGGAGACCACCGGCCCGGTCGAGAGCGCCGGCCGGCTGTTCCAATAGGTGTAGGTCTTCTGCTCAATGTGCAGCACCCGCAGATATTTCACCTTGCCGTCCAGTTCCGGCGGCGCGCCTTGATAGATGTTCGCGCTGAAGATAGACCCGCCTTCAGGCTCCAGCCGTTCCGCCATCGTCGGCCATTTGACGCGGTCCGGCACAACCGGTGGCACCGCCCGCGGCCGGATCGGCTGGGCGTGGAAAACATGATTGGCACCTTCGTAAATCAGCTCGCGGTTGCCGTCCGTGTCCATCAGATAGAGGACAAACTTCCCGTCCCTCTGCGCGGACACCAGAAAGTCCTTTTCGCTGAGCGGGTAGGGTGTTTGGTATGCTTCATAGTTGCCATACGCCTGATAGTCGTGGGATTCGACCGGATCCACCGGACCGTTGCCGCTTTCCGGCCAGGCACGGTCGGCCGTCACCTTGGTTAATCCGCCAGGGAAGTTGGCCCCCTTGGCCGGATCAATGATGCCGATGCTTCCCGTGAACCAGTTGTGGTGGGCGCTGCCCGTGAACATCACGCGGCCGCTCCCGGGGATCGGGCGCGCGTCCTTCAGCAAGTCAGGCCAGACCGACTGGTTGCCCCATAAGGTGCTGGGCTGCGTGCCATCCGGGTTGACCGTCCAGAGGCTCTGGGCCCGCCACAGCGGCTTGTCGGTGTATTCCCAGCGCGTATAGATGAGTCTTCCGTCGTTCATCACCATAGGCAGATAGTCCGGCTCGTTGTTGGCCGAGATGATATAGAGGTTCTCGCCGTCCAGCCCGCACCGGGCCAGCGGGTAGGCGTTGCTAGGCGGCATGCAGCGCACATAGGTGTGCCCGCGCGTTGATGAAAAAACAAAGTTCTTGCCGTCGGGTAGATAGACCGGGTCGAAGTCGTCGAAGATCCCGGACGTGATCTGCCGCAGCCCCGGGCCGTCCAGACCGATCTCGTAGATATGGAACGACTTCTCGTTGTGCGGCTTGAAACAGAACAGAACTCGCCGCGCATCGAACGAGAGGTCGGGCCGCCAGAAGCTTCCGTGCAGCGGCAATTGCGGCATCAGTCGCCGCGCCGTGCCGTCCAACGACAAGCCATTGACCACGAGCAACTGCCCGCCCGGAACCGCCATGTAACCCAACCTGTGGCGCGTCTCGTGCGGCCACTCCGAACCCGCCGGATACGGCATGTCCACCACCAGGAGTTGTGAGAAATCGATCACCGGGTTGCGAAGTATAAGCCCGCGCCGGATACGCCGCAGCACCAGGTATAACTCCCGCGTTTTTTCCGCGGAGAGCGGGGTCTTTGCCACTTCGTCCGCCACGCCGTCGAGTCCGTCGGCGGCCAGGCCGAGACGCTTCGCCAAGGCCTGCGTCCGGGCGATCTCGCGCGCTAAATCGGGGTTGTTGCCGACTTGGCGCAGCCAGTCGCGTTCGATAGCCGTGCGGGCCTCCGCCGCCGTGAACGAGCGCACCTCGGGTGTGGCCGGAAGCACATACGGCGCGACCGCCTCAGCCGTCAGCGGACGCTCCGCCACCTTCGGCCAGTCGGCTGCCACCGCGTCGAGCAACCCCGCACCCAAGGCCTCTCCTCCGGCCGATGCGATGCCTGCGGCTAAGCGGTCGGCACACGCCTTGACGGTCTGCCATTGCTTGCGTTCCTCCGCCGGACAGTGTGCCCACTGCATGTCGGTCAGTGGCATATACTCGGACAGGCTTGCGATCTTAGTCTCTATCGCATGCTTCAGCACCCCCAGATCCGGTATCGTCACAAAAAGCGTGGGGGTCTGATTGTAGAGCCGGGCGTAGTTGGCGCAGGCATCCGGAAATCTCACCGCAAGATTCATGGCGAACAGGTTTTTGAACGCCGGCGGGCACTCGCGTCCGCCTCGCTTGAGCGCCTCGCGGACCTCAAGCAGCGTCGCGGCAAAGGTCGGCCGTTCCTGCAACAACGGCTTCCACTCCGCAGGCAGGGCCGCATGGGCATGCGACATCACCTGTGCGGCTCCCGCTTGAAACGCGATCGCGACCGCTTCCGGTGTTAGAGTCTCCGCATACAGGCGCAAGTCATCCAGCCCGCCCTGGAAAAACTCGCTGCCACCTCCCAATGAACCGACAAAGCCCGGCGCGCGTGCGACCTTCGCGGTTCCCGCGTGCGGCAAGCAGCCTGCCAGCGCGCCATCGAGGTAAACGCGCTGCTCCTTGCCGTCGAAGGTGGCCGCCACGAAATGCCAGCATCCGTCCAACACGCCCTCGGGAAGAATCCTCGCGTCGCACTCCTGATAAACGCCGTTCACCTCCAGACCCAAGGCCAGCACCGTGCCTTTCTCCTGAAACGAGAAAAGCACGCGACCGGCGGGCGACTCGATGCGGAAGATCTCGTTATACTGATCAAACGAGGCCGGCCTGACCCAGGCGCTGACGGCGAAGCCCTCGAGCTTTTCCGGCAAACAGGCGGACTCCATCCGCAGCGCGTGAGACCCCGCGAGGAGCAATGTTTTGTCGGTCACCGCACGCGCCCCCTCGGGTGCTGCCAGCGCCTCCTTCAACAGCCCCGAATCCCAGACCGGGCGGGCCGCCTCCGCCGCATGTCCCGCCAAAGCGGTGCCCAACACCAACCCCATGATCACGTTTCTTGTTTTCATAACTTACTCACTTATTCACCTACTCACTTCCTTAGAGCGTGTGTAAAAACGCCTGTCGTGGTAGGGCGAGGCTCCTGCCGAGCCTCAGCGACAGCGGCAATGTCCCTACC